>PARF01000061.1 GCA_002709915.1 Roseibacillus sp.
CGATAAGAGTCGCGTCAGCTCCGTCTCTTCCCTGGGTGATGTCACTCTGGTACTGGGCGAATCCAGCAACCTGGAAACCGCTACCGCTGTAGGTAACGCGACCGGTTACGGCAGCGTCCTCTGCAGGTGCTTCAGCAACCTTCTTACGTCCGCTACGAATCTTGTAGGAGTCAGGAACTGACAATCCGGAGTGAACTGCAACGTCCCATTTGAGTGTCTCAGTGCTTCCACTTAGGCCGAGACCAGCCTCCCACCAAGTGGTAGGGATGATGTTCTTTTCGACGGGATTCCGCTCTACACCGTAGAAGGTGTCGGGCTCGTGGGTCTCGTTGAGCGTTCCTACAGGCAGGAGGAAGAGACCAGCTTTGAAGCTTGTTCCTCCGTCCATTGCGATGTCGACGTAGGCCTGCTCGAGCTCAACCTCACCGGGCTTGCCGTCTCCTGCAAGGGAGTGCTCAAGCTCAAACTCAGAATACAAGACAATCTTGTCGGTGAAGCGGTGGTTGATGAAGAGGACCCAACGATGGAAATCGATCTCGTTTGCGTCATCTTGATTGAGGTTTAGGTGCAACTCGCCGTAACCGCCAATACTGACGTTGTTGAACCAGTCGCTTCCAACGCTGCCGTTGTTATAAGCGGCGTCGAGGTCCTCGTGATCCCCTGCAGCCACTTGCGCGGCAGACGCCAGGATTCCAAGGCCAATGATGATAGACCCGGAGGTCCGTCTGATGGTAGTAGCTGTCATTCTCGTTTTTGGAGTTAAGTGCCTCAAAGGTGTGTGTAATTACGGTTACCTTAAAGGTGAGGAGAATTTATCGAGAATGGGTCTCAACAACAACAACTTTCCCTCTTCTTTTTGATTTTTTCCCTAACTTTCTAATAATGAGTAACTTGAGATCTTAATCGCCTTCTTTATGGCCTCCTATTTGCTCAAAAATACCGAGAAAAAAGCCTATTTGTCCTGCCGTTGACCCTGAAGACCCTCTCTCATGCTCAAAGGCAGGCGATATGGGAGTCTCCTCAATACTCTCGTGAGTGCTTCTTTCGCTTTTCTGTCCGCCAGCTCCACCTCAGGCTAGGGGGCATGCTCCGCCCCCTGATTCCCATCCTCTGTGCAGCCAGCCTGAACTTGGCCACTCATGGCCAGGACAAGAGCCTCCTCCGACAAGGAGGATATTTTAAACCAGACGCAGCGCGACTCGAACTTAACAGAATTACCTCCAAGGTTCCCGACCTCGCGGCATGGACCAAACGACGAGCGCAAGTGCGCGCAGGCATCCTCGAGGGGGCGGGCCTTTATCCCCTCCCGAAAAAAACCCCTCTCAATCCCCTCCGTCATTCAAAGCGCGTTCACGACGGATATTCCGTAGAGAACGTGGCACTCGAAACCGCTCCTGGGTTTTTCCTTTGCGGAAACCTGTATCTCCCGTCCGGGAAGCAGAAGAACATGGCAGCGGTTCTCTGCCCTCATGGTCATGCCCGGGACCCGGCCTACACGAAGGAGGGGAGGCTGCGACCGGAGATGCAATACCGTTGTGCCACCCTCGCGAGGATGGGTGCTGCCGTTTTTTCCTACGACATGATCGGCTATTCGGACTCACGCAAATTGGGATGGAATCACAATCACGGAAAGCAGGTTCTCGGTTTGCAGTGCTGGAACAGCATCCGCGCTCTTGACTTCATTCTTTCCCTGCCGGGAATCGACTCCTCCCGGGTGGGAGTCACCGGCGCCTCAGGTGGCGGCACCCAGACTTTCCTCCTGACCGCCTTGGATGACCGGGTCACTGTCTCTGCTCCCTGCGTCATGGTATCGGCACATTTCTTCGGTGGGTGTGCCTGTGAGAGCGGGGTTCCGATCCACGTGCGCCCATCTCACATCACCAACAATACCGAAATCGCAGCGCTCTGCGCCCCGAGGCCGATGTTACTCATTTCGTGCGGGGGCGACTGGACCTCTCACACGCCCCAGGTTGAATTCCCTTTCGTGCGACGCATCTATGGAATGTATGGCCTGAGTAACCTTGTGAAAAATGCCCACTTTCCCGATGAGGGCCACGACTACGGAGCCTCCAAACGGCAGGCCATGTATCGTTTCTTCGAAAAGCATCTCAAGTTGTCTCGGGGCGTGCAGTGGAAGAGCAAGGAAGATACGGCCATGGACGAGTCTACGGTGCTCCTGGAGTCTCATCAAATCCTGCAGGTCTTCACCGAAAAGCATCCTGTTCCCCCGCATGCCCTCAAACCAAATTCACCCGTGATCTTCTCACGCTAGGCGAACATCACCTCCCCTGGAAAGAAGCGGTCTAACTGTAAGCTGACCATGAAGGGCAGACTCTTCGCCTGCGGGTCATCGCTGATTTAACTAGACATCACAGGCCCTCTCGGCCTGAAGAATTCATGCTCAGCGGCAAATCTCTACTTATCACCGGGGGAACTGGTTCCCTCGGACAAGAACTGACGAGAACCATCCTCGAGGAATGGCCGGACATCAGGAGATTGGTGATTTTTTCCCGGGACGAGCAGAAGCAGTTTGCGATGGCTCAGAACTACCCCCGGGAGAAATTTCCTCAGGTGCGCTTCTTCATTGGGGACGTCCGTGACCTCGACAGAGTCAAACGCGCACTTGAAGGAGTCGATGTCGTGATTCATGCCGCTGCCATGAAGCATGTCCACATCGCAGAGTACAACCCTGACGAATGCGTTAAGACCAACATCGGTGGAGCTGAAAACGTCATCCAGGCCAGCTTGAGCAGCGGGGTATCCCGGGTGGTGGCCCTTTCTACCGACAAGGCTTGTGCGCCCATTAACCTCTACGGCGCAACCAAACTTGCATCCGACAAGCTCTTCATCGCCGCCAACAACATCAGGGGCACGAGGGACATACGACTCTCCGTTGTTCGGTATGGTAATGTTATGGGATCCAATGGATCCGTGATCCCATTCTTTCTCAACAGAAGAAAGGGCGGAACACTCCCAATCACCGAAACCAACATGACTCGCTTCAACATCTCACTGGCCGAGGGAGCCAAGATGGTCCTGCATGCCATCAAAGAGGCATGGGGTGGTGAAATTCTTGTCCCAAAGATTCCTTCCTATCGAATTACCGATCTCGCTGAGGCGATCGGACCCGAATGCGAGTATCCTGTGGTTGGAATCCGGCCCGGAGAAAAAATCCATGAGGAGATGATCACTTCCTCTGACTCCTTCACGACGTTTGACCTCGGCGACTATTACGCCATTCTTCCTCAGGTGCCCGCATGGGATCTCGACCGCTATAAAGATCACTTCTCCGCGCAACCTGTTGAGCCCGGATTCAACTATTCGTCAGGCACGAATGAGCATTTTCTCAGCGTCGATGAGCTGAGGGAACTTATACGCATTCACGTTCTGGAAAAGGAAGCATGACCGCATCAGACTCATTCATCCCCTACGGCAGACAAGACATTACAGCCGAGGATATCGAAGCGGTAACCGAAGCCCTGCGGTCGGATTTTCTCACTAGCGGGCCAAGGATTGAGGAATTTGAAGAGGCCTTCGCGCGTTGCGTTGGATCAAGATACGCGGTAGCCGTCTGCAACGCCACGGCAGCTCTTCACCTCGCAATGCGTGTCACTGACATCGGTCCGGGTGATCGCGTCGTGACCAGCCCTAATACCTTCCTCGCATCTGCAAACTGTGCCTCATTCGTGGGTGCTACCCCCGACTTCAGTGATATTGATCCAAAAAGCTACAATCTCTGCGCCGACAGACTTGAGGCGAACTGGCAGGATGACACCAAAGCGGTTGTGGCTGTCGCCTACGCCGGGCAAGCACCAGACATGCCACGCATCGGAGAACTCTGCCGGTCAAACGGCGCCATCGTCATTGAGGACGCATGTCATGGAACTGGCGGAGGATTTCATCACGAGGGTGCAGCCTACAAATTAGGAGGACATCCGTGGGCGGATATCACTACCTTTTCTTTTCATCCAGTGAAGGCTCTGACAACGGGAGAAGGAGGCATTCTTGTTACGGATAATGAATCCTACGCTAATCAAGCCCGGCGTCTGCGCTCCCACGGCGTAACCCGCGCCCCCGGAGACTTCCGGGGAATCGGGTCAGACTCCCCTGCCGAGATGGAACGAGGGCCATGGTATTACGAGATGAGCGAACTCGGGTACAACTACAGGACCACCGATATCCAATGTGCGCTTGGTTTGAGCCAGCTGGGCCGTATAGACAACTACGCTCAACGACGCCGGGATATCGTTGCCGCCTACAACGAAGCCTTTGCCGGACTCCCCCACTTTAAGACCCCTGCGGTCACCCGACCGGAAGACATCGACCAGATCTCTTGGCACCTCTACACGACCTTGATTGACTTCGAGCAGATCGGTCTTACGCGAACCGCCTATATGGCAAAACTCCGTGAGGTTGGGGTCGGGTCGCAAGTGCTTTATATCCCTGTTCACCTTCAACCCTACTACCGTGAGACCTTTGGATACGGCGCTGGAAAATGCCCGAACGCCGAGAGCTACTACCGCCACGCACTCAGCCTTCCCCTCTTTCCCAAGATGACTGATACCGAGGTAGGGCGGGTTATCGAGGCCGTCACCACTATCCACCCTTGAACCATTGTCCGCTTCAGTCCCAACCGTAACGGCGATCATGCAAGCACGCATGGGCAGCTCCCGACTCCCGGGCAAGGTTCTCCTCAAGGCGGGGGGAAAAACCTTTCTGGAGCACGCCTTCGAGAGACTGCAGATGGCAAGAACAGTAGATCGGTGTGTTGTAGCGACCACCACAGAGATTCAGGATGACGTTCTCTCTCATTTCTGCAAATCCAGAGGCTGGTTGTCTACGCGAGGACCTGAGCAGGATGTCCTGACCCGCTACTATGAAGCCGCAAGGCGGTTTCCAGCCGATATCATTGTCCGGGTTACCGCAGATTGTCCCCTTCTCGATCCGGACCTGATCGATCAAGTAGTTGAACTCCTGATCTGTGGTCTCCCAGCTCTCGCCTACGCCTCGAACGTCATAGAGCCAAGGCACTTTCCCCGAGGTCTCGATGTCGAGGCCTTCAAGTTTTCTGCTCTCGAGGAAGCGTGGAGAAAAGCCAACGATCCGTCTGACCGGGAACACGTGACTCCGTTCCTACGGAATCATCCTGAAAATTTTCCCCAGAACGCTATCCACGCGAAGCAGAACAACGCCTCTCATCGCTGGACCCTTGATACCCCCGAAGATCAGCAGCTCCTGACCCGGATTCTTGATTACGCTCCAGAACCTGCTCCCTGGAAAACTATTCTTTCCCTCGTCGAGACAAACCCCGATTGGAGCAAGCTAAATGCGAAAATTCGCCAGAAGGAACAGTAAATTGAACGGACCTCTTCTCGCTATCAGAGCTGATGCGTCGCACCGTATCGGGACGGGTCACGTCATGCGATGCCTCGCTCTGGCGCAGGCATGGCGGGACCGGGGCGGAAGATGCGCGTTCCTCTTTCATTCATTGCCCGAGGCACTCGCGGCGAAAATTGCAAGCGAGGGTTGTGACCTCCACGAGATTCAATCTGTCGGAGGTAGTCAAGGTGACGCCAAAGAAACCTCAGCTCTTCTGAAGGATCTGCAGCCTCGATGTCTGCTCCTCGACGGATACCACCTTGACGCGACTTACCAGCAAAACCTCCAACTGTCCGAACCATGTCGGGTCGCCTGTATTTCCGATTACGGCCCCGGGGACTACTACGAACCTGACGTAGTCATCCATCCTAACGTCCATACCAGCCCGGAATATAATAGTAATGAGGCCGGAGAGCGCACCATGATCCTCGCAGGGTCCGCCTACATCCTGATTCGGAGGGAACTCCGTCGTGACAACCCCGGTGAGACTCACAGAAACGCTTCCCGACTCCTCATCTCGATGGGGGGCTCCGACCCCGGCGAGGACGCTCTCGCCGTCGCGCACTCCCTGATCAGTGGAGGCTTTATCGAAGAGGGCAACGGATTGGTTGCTCGTGTGATCCTCGGGCCGGCCTATCCTGAAGATGGAGCCATGTTCAAGCTTTGCCATCCCGCGATTGAGATTTTCCATGCCCCCTCGGCCATGGATGAACATTATGATTGGGCCGATACTGCGATCTGCTCTCCAAGCACCACCGCTTTCGAGGTGCTGCATTGGGGTATTCCAACCGGCCTTGTTCTTACTGCTGAAAATCAACGCGGTGTTTTCAACGCCCTGCGCAGAACCAACGCTATCACTGATCTTGGGGATCAAAGCAGCACCGTCCCGACGTCATCCTTTGAGAAACTCCTGCGCGGCGAGGACCGTATTCTTCAGGGGCAGCAATTAAGGCGATTGATCGACGGCAGAGGAGCGGAACGCATCTGCGACAAATTGGGTTTCCCTTCGCTGCACCTACGACCTGCACGGGAAGAAGATGCCAGGGACCTCTGGCTATGGGCCAACGACCCGCGAACCCGAGCCGCGTCATTCAACCCCGCAGAAATTCCATGGGACCATCATCTTCTCTGGCTTGAAGAGAACCTCTCTTCAACTGCTGTGCTGTTCCTGATTATGGAGTCCAGCCTCGGCAAGATCGGATCGGTCCGGTTTAAGAACGACTTGGGTTCTTCTCTGGAAAGTGTGATCTCGATCGTCCTTGCCCCGGAATTTCAGGGCATGGGCCTTGGCCCGATCAGCATCAGCAGAGCTGTCGAACTCCTCTTGTCACAGCACCCGGGACAAACCATTGTGGCATGGATCAAACCGGAAAACACTGCCTCCATCCGCTCGTTCACCAGAGCGGGTTTTGAAAAGTGTAACAGCAACCCGGATTCCTCCCGCCTTCGCATGGAACTCTCTCCGAATATTACATGAATAGTTTCGAAATCGCCGGAAGGCCAATCGGCCCGGATCATTCTTGCTATCTGATTGCGGAGCTTTCAGCAAATCACGGGCAGGAGATTGAGACTGCCCTCGAACTCGTCAGGGCGGCAAAAAAAGCCGGTGCAGACGCTATCAAGCTCCAGACGTATCGGGCAGACACCATTACTCTGGACTGCGACAGCCCGGTCTTTCGCATCGGCAAGGGGACCGCGTGGGAGGGGCGCCGCCTGTTCGATCTCTATGAGGAAGCCCAAACTCCGTGGGAGTGGCACAAGCAACTCTTTGCCGAAGCCGCGAGACTGAACCTTCATTGTTTCTCCTCCCCCTTTGATCCTACTGCGGTGGACTTTCTTGAGAATCTCGGGGCTCCCGCCTACAAGATCGCCTCTTTTGAAATCGTTGACCATGAACTCATCGCCCGATGTGCCGCAACCGGCAAACCCATGATCCTTTCGACAGGAATGGCAGCTCGGGAGGAAATTGCCGAAGCCGTTAGCGTCGCGAGAGAACATGGTTGCTCAAGTCTATCACTCCTCAGGTGCGTAAGCGCCTACCCGGCTCCTCCCGGGGAAATGAACCTCTCAACCATGGCCGATCTCAGCACCACCTTCGCCTGCCCGGTCGGACTGTCGGATCATACCCTCGGGACCGCAATCCCGGTAGCGGCCGTGACACTGGGAGCCTCCATCATAGAAAAACATCTGACGCTGAGCCGCGCCGCAGGTGGCCCAGACGCACACTTCTCACTCGAGCCCGAGGAATTTGCACTCATGGCGCAGTCCGTGCGAGATGCGCAGGAGGCGATCGGGGAGCCGTCATATGAGCTAACCGAATCCCAGACGGCATCGCGCATGCTTCGTCGTTCCCTCTTTGCGTCAGCTGACATCAAGGCTGGTGAAACCCTTAACGCGCAGAACGTGCGCTCCGTCCGACCGGGCAATGGCCTCGCCCCCAAACACCTTCCGGCCGTCCTTGGGAAAAAGGCCACGCAAGACATCCCCCTCGGCACGCCTCTCGATTGGGACTTACTCGAATGAGGACACCTGAACACCTCAGCCCCCCAACCTGCTCCAATCTATTTGCCGGATTCCTTCCAGTCCCGCCAGAGCCACCGCATGGTTTCCGGAAAAATTGCTCCTCCGTGCTTTCCGCTGTGCCCTCCTTTTCCCCAGACGGTCTTGAAGTCATACCCGCGGAACTTAAGAGCCTTCTCCATCTGGAGGTTACTCAGCCACCAGTTCCCATGCGCGTTATCCAAATCGTTGGAACCATCCTGCAGGAACACACGGAGCGGTCTCTTCTCCCCCTTTCGAATCAAGGCTGGATAGACATGGCCGCCGCGGATATTAGTGAAACTCCCGATATGGCTCACAACCTTACGGAAGAGGTCTGGCCGCTGCCAGGCAGCCGTGAAGGCACAGATTCCTCCTGAACTCATTCCGCAAATTGCTCTCATGGAGGGATCTCCAGAGATATTGTGATCCTCACTCACCTTTCGGAGAATTTCCTTCTCCAGAAAGATCACATAATCGGCACTGAGAGAGTCATACTCCACACTCCGGTTCATTTTCACGCCATCCGGAACTTTCCATCCCTGCCGACCTTGTATCTTGTCGGTGAAAAGTCCCGGATTGAGAAAAATCCCGAGCGTCACCGGCATTGCGCCTCGATGAATCAGGTTGTCAAAAACAACCGGGACACGAACGTCACCCTCCTCGCTAACGTAGGCATGACCGTCCTGGAACACCATCAAGGCGGCAGGCTTGGCGCCGTCATATTGCGCAGGAACGTACAGATACCACTGCCGCAAGGTGCCATCGAGGATGGTGCTTCTCCACTCATGCCGGGTCACCTCGCCTCTGGGAATACCATCCTGACGCTTTGACTCGGGTCCGAGATCAAAAGATGGTTGTTTCTCCTCGTCGCCATGAAGCGGGGACAGACAGTTGCAGATCAGGAACAGGACGACGACGTTTTTACGACTCATGGAAAGGGACCCGGACCGTGGCGGGAGCTCTCACTTCTAATACCCTCTTGCCGGAGCGCACTGAAAAACTGTCCGACATAGCTCATGTCGCGGTGGCATCCGTCACCGATATGGCTCTCGGATGAGTCCCTCTGCCAAAATTCCTTCGGGAAATGAAGAGCCCTTTTCCAGCGAGGCGCGATCGATTTTGCTTTTTCAGGTGGCACTTGCGCCTTAAAAGCTAGAAAACCAGCATCTCATTCTGAGGTTGAAACCGCGATCTCTTCCTCCGCTCATCGAGATGCTATTCCTACACGAAGGCACGCAGCGCCCCGGAAATTTTATGAGAACACTGTTTTCCCTTATCCTCTTGCTTACCGCCAGCAGCATCCTGCTCCCCGCTGGGCCGCTCCTCAAGGTCAGTTCCTCGACTCTGACTCCCTCCACGACCTTCAAACTGATCTTCGACAAGGCGATGGTTGAAGAGGACAAGGTAGGCAAGCCCAGCCCAAATACTCTGATGCGAATTGAGCCTGCACTGGCTGGCAATCTGACTTGGGTCTCACCCAATAGCGCCCATTTTGAGCGCACGGACATTCCCAAAATCGCCACGACCTATCATTTCTCCCTTGAGCCGGGGCACAAGTATCTGGACGGGACAGACATTCCCGAAACCCGCTTCCGATTTCTCCGGACAGCCGCCTTTCAACCTCTGGTGAATTACTGGCGGGGTGATCTGCGTCACCCTGTATGCTTTCTGAGGTTCAACGATGTGGTTGATCCCTCAACCGTCACTTCTCCAATATTTTTTACCGCCAAGGGAGGAGCGAAAGTTGAGGCAATCGTCCGAAGAGGCCTCTATCGTGATCTTGGAAATAGCACTGCCCTCGGACCTGATTGGGAACAGTATTTTCAATCATGGGAGGCCCCATCACCCAGTAGGGTTGATCCTGCAACCGAGATCGCTACCGCACTCACCATCTCCCCGGTGCAGCCCCTGCCGGTCGGCGAGGATTGGAAGCTTGTCCTCGGCGCTGGGGTAAAAAACAGCTCTGCCACTGCTGCGACCACCCGACTCATTACGCGCTCGATCGGGACTGTCAAAAAATTTGAGGTCACCTCTATCCGAGCTATCACTCAGCTCGATGCCAAGCCCTACCTGAGTATCAGCCTTTCCAAGAAACTTCCTGAGAATATAACCGCGTCGGATCTCACCGAATTCATTACTGTGGCGCCCGCTCCTGCCAACATGACTCTCGAGGTAGGCCGTTCCCTGATCTCAATCCGAGGAGACTTTCCCGGACAATCCAAGTGGAAGGTCACCGTCAAAGAGGGGATCACCGCGGCGGACGGATTAATCATGCCTCAGTCAAAGAGCATGGTGATTCAATTTAAGCATCTGCCTCCCATCCTCGCCGCTCCGAGCTACGCCGCGGCTCAGCTAGCAACCGGAAACCGAACCTACAGTATCAGGACGGTGAACATCGCAAGTGCCAGGATACGGGCCAAGCGCCTGACCGGCAGAGACGCGGTGCGCACCCTTCAGGGCTATCGTCACTACAGTGGAAACGGACCGGGGAGAAAACGCATCAAGCAGCGGCACGCTCTTCCTTGGTCTCTCGTGGCGGGGGAAACGGTTTACGACAGGTCCATTGAGCTGCAAAACGCCTACGATACCACGGCTCCCATCGAGATTAACTGGAACGACATGCTTGGAAAGGACAACGCCCCTGGCCTGCTTTTCCTCTCCATTGAGGCCGACCCCAAGCCCGGAATGGCGAGCTCCTACCAGAGGAAAAAGTCTACCCAGGCCTACATCCAGATCACTGATATCGGACTGGCATGGAAAATCAATGAGAGCACTGCCTTTCTCTATGCTTATTCCTGCGAGACTGGAGCCCCTCTTGCCAATGTTACTCTCGATGTCTTTGGTGAGGATGCTGCTCCCTTGCAGTCAACCCAAACGAACGATTCCGGGGTTGCCCTTCTTCCCCGCTCCTCCAAGCAGCGCCACCTGAGAGCTTCCCTCGGTCCGGACCAATTCATCATCGATTTCGATAGTAGCCTCCCCACTGTTTCCATGTGGCGCTTTCCCGTGAACGTTGAATGGGAACCAGCCCTCCCCCATAAACGAACAGCTCTTCTTTTCACGGACAGGACTCTCTATCGCCCGGGAGAAAAAGTTCACCTCAAGGGTCTTGTCCGCAGAATCAAGGACAATTGCAGCGTTCACGAAGAAAGCAGAAACGCGCAACTCCAGATCTTTGATTCCTCTGAGCGCATCCTTGAGCAACGGGATATCACTCTTTCTGACAAGGGCAGCTTCCACCACAGCTTCACCCTGCCTCCGGAAGCAGTTGGCTCATTCAGAATCGAACTGCTCTGGCCCGAAGAGGTGGCCGCAGCATTGGAAATGGAAAATTGGTATGACCGGAGAGCTCACCTCGGCAGCGCCCAGTTTGTCCACATGATTGCGGTTCAGGAATTTCGCCGAAACGCTTTTGCCACAGAGGCCCAGTTCATCACGCCTGTTGAAGACAACACCTCCCGGTTATCACTCCGTGCAAATTACTTTCAGGGACAGCCAGTCGCCGGAGGGAAAGTGGAGTGGTTTTACCGCAGCAAGGAAGCCGGGTTTTATCCAGCTCGCTTCCGTGATTTTCTTTTCTGCGACCACCGGTCCTACGACTCTTATTACTGGTCACACTACTTCGGTTACGGCGAAAGCTCCTACCGCCGCTCCTTTGGAAGTAAGGAAGGTAACGCCCAGCTCAACGAGAAGGGCGAAGCGATCCTTACCTTCGATCTTGCAGAGATCGACTTTCCCGCCCCACGGACAGTTACCGTAACTAGTGAAGTCCACGATGCACGTAATCAAACCCTTTCTGTGGAAGCTTCCACCACCATTCACAGTTCGGACTACTATCTTGGCATTTCCCGTCTAGACAAACTCGTCCGAGTTGGGGACGAGATCGACCTTCGGGCCATCGTGGTGGACCGCGAGGGCCGTTTAGTCACTGGGGAGCCCATGGATTTCACTCTTCAGGTCGACCGTGAGGTCCACGAACAGATCAAGACCCGAACCGCGAATGGAACAATTGCTGTGCGTAACGAGAGGCGTATCGAATCCATAGTCGAAGGCCAATCCGTGCGGGTCTCGCCCGGAAATAAGGCCGGAACCATTCTCCCCTTCAAGCCCAAGCTGGCAGGCCACTATATCCTGACGCTCTCCGGCACAGACTCCAAAGGGCGCCCAATCCGTACTGCGGTGACTCAGCACGTCTACGGCTCAGAAGAATACCCTTGGGCTTACGAGAATGGAATGCTCATCAAGCTCATCCCGGAGAAAAAAATATACCAACCGGGTGAGACCGCCCGCATCCTCGTCCAGTCCCCGATCGAAGGAACGGCCCTTATCACTCTGGAGCGCGAAGGTGTCTACCGACACGTCATCACGGAGCTTACCGCTGAGAATCCAGTGGTGGAGGTGCCCCTCTCTCACGAGGATGCCCCCAATACATTTGTGTCCGTCCTCGTTATTAAAGGAGCAAGGGACAACCTCCGGAAGCACAAGGAGCCGATTCTACGTCTCGGATACTGTGAACTGGCCGTCGAAGTCATCCGAGAGCGTCTCAAGATCAGTCTCGAAACCGAGGAAAGCTCCTACCGTCCTGGGGAGGAAATCACCATTGAGGGACTCATAAGTAATCATGAAGGAGACCCGGTTGGAGATGCCGAAGTCACTGTTTATGCCGAGGATGAGGGCACTCTTGCAGTCGCAGGCTACATCAATCCGGATCCGATGGGATATTTTTATTCACCTCGGAGCCTTCGCACCGAGGCAGGCACGTCACTTGGTGAAATCCTTTCCGAAAATTCCGGGCGACGGCATTTCTTCAACAAGGGGTTCTTTATTGGTGGAGGCGGAGACCTGATGGACCTCTTCGCCGGAAAGGGGCCACGCAGAAACTTCAACCCGTGTGCCGTCTGGATGCCTGCCCTGACGACGGATCAGGAGGGGCGGTTCAAGGTTCAATTCACAGCCCCCGATACTCTCACTCGCTACCGGGTGATCTCGGTGGCTCATCACGGGGCTGCGCACTTCGGCCGAACGGTATCCAGTGTGACAGTGAACAAACCCCTCATGCTGGAACCGGCGGTTCCGCGATTCGCCCACGAAGGGGACCAACTACAGCCTTCAGTTCTCGTTCAGAACTCCAGTTCGCACACCGGAACATGGGATATTTCCCTCAAGGTTGGAGCCCTCACCAAGTTTACAGAACATGGTGAAAAGAGCCAGGTAACGCCTGTCACTATCCCCGCTGGGGGTAATGCCACCGTGACTTTCGACCTCACTTTCAGTGAAACCGGAGAGGCGGACTGGCAGTGGACAGACGTTCCCCGCTCCCTTGAGGGTGAGGAGCTGGACGACAAGCTGCGCCGGGATCTCTCGGATGCGGTCATCAGCCGGTTCTCTATCGAGTATCCGGTCCCCCTTCTCAAGGAGACACAGTTCATCAAATTTGACGACCCGGGGAAGCAGCATGATCTGCTGAACGGCCTGTCCGAAAATCTTCTTGAGGGCCGGGGTGCTATCGAGCTGGAGTTCGGGAGCTCTATGCTCCTTGAGGCAGGAGAGGCACTGGATTTCCTCCTCCACTATCCCTACGGCTGTGTGGAGCAGACTAGCTCAAGCACAATTCCTTGGATAGCGGCCCTGAACCTGCAGAAAAAGACCCCCGCATTTCGGGGAAAGAAGGAAGGTGAAATCCGCGAGAGTATTCAGGCGGGTGTCAACCGGCTCCTCTCCATGCAGTGCGGTGATGGAGGGCTTGCTTACTGGCCGGGTGGCAAAAGCTCAGAAACATGGGGATCAGCTTATGGAGGTATGGCTCTTCTCCTCTGCCGCGAAGCAGGGGCGAACGTCCCCGAGAGTGCACTGGAAGGGCTTCGCCGCTACCTCACCTCTGCATTACGGGGCATCGTCAGTTCCGACGACTGGAGGGAGATCGAAACGGCCTGCCGAAGCTGCTACACCCTCGCGCTCGGGGGCTCTCCCCAAGTCGCCTACCAGAACAAATTGCTTGAGACCCCCGAGCTCCTCACCCCTACTTGCCTGAGCTTCCTCTCTCTCGCGGTTGCAAAATCTGGTGGAGAAGACGCCCTGTCCCGTGCACGGGACATTCTCTCCCTCGAGGTGGCACAACAGGACACCGGGAACTATTTCATGAGCTACCGCCCGGCAGAGGCAGAGAGACTTCTCGCTCTCCTCAATATCGACCCGGCATCCCCGGAGTGTAGCCGATCGCTTGACAAAATCATGGCCTCACGCGGAAAGCGATCCGGCCACTGGAGAACGACGTGGGGCAACGCCTGGACCGTCTTTGCCCTCGGAGAATATGCCCGTCTCGCGGAAACATCGACAGCGCCCCCGGTGATCACCTTCGAGACCGACGAAGGTATCCAGCGTATCACCCTTGGTAATCAGAATCCCACCAAGCTCATTCGGATCTCACTCCGTCAGGGACTAGTGGCCAGAGCCGCAACTTCGGCCGGGGGATTTGCCCGCATCAAGCTCTCCTCTAAACCGAATCTGGCCCCACAGAAGCCAGTGTCCTCCAATGGCCTGCAGTTCGCTCGTAACTATTTCCGAATCCTCTCCAACGGAGAGCGGGAAGCTCTCGGACAACCAAAACCGGGAGACCTCGTCGAGGTGCAGCTTGAGGTCTCGATGCCCCGGGACGGCACTCGTTACCTTGTCGTGGATGATCCCCTGCCCTCCATCTTCGAGGCCGTGAATACTGATTTTGCCAGTCAGGCCGGGCGACTGAAGAGCAAGAAGGACTGGAGCGTCTCGCATCAGGAATTCCGAGACGACCGAGTTCTCTTCTTTATGAACTATCTCCCCCGATCGGGAAGCTACACGCTTTCCTACCAGGCCCGGGTCACGTCGGCAGGCTCCGCACTCGCGCCCCCCGCCAAAATCGAGGCGATGTATGAGCCAGAGTTCTTTGCCCTCTCGGCGAGCCGCAGGTTCGTCACTCCCAACCCCCTCAAAACTGCCAACCGCTAGTGCGGAGGAAACACGATCATGCCTGACCTCCCGAGATGGATCAATTGCATCGTGCCGGCTGGCCGGCGGCGCTGGCTCGTAATTGTTCCTGTCCTGGCAGTAGCGGGCTGGAGCCTTCTTCCTTTCGCCTTCCAGCTTCCGTCGCAACTCAGAGCCGAGCCCTCCCAGTCTATAGTCATCACGGATCGCAATGGTCTCGTCCTCGACAACATGGCGCGCCCGGACTACTTCCGCCACGAACCTGTTTCTCTCGCTGAGATTCCGCCGGCCCTCATTGAGGCTACCCTGGTTGCAGAAGACAAACGCTTCTTCAGTCATAGCGGCCTCGACTACTTCGCGATCGCACGAGCCACCAAGGACCTTCTTTTGGAAGGGCGCATCGTCTCGGGTGCCTCAACAATCACCCAGCAACTGGTGAAAATTTCCTGCCCTCCGGGAAAGCGCAATCTTCTCACCAAAATCCGGGAAGCCCTCACCGCCAGGCACCTCGAGTATCGCTGGTCCAAAGAGGAAATCCTCACCGCCTACCTGAACCGACTGGACTACGGAAATCACCGCCAAGGGTGCCGGGAAGCCGCACGGTTCTACTTCGGCAAAGCCCTCAGTGACCTTTCGCTCGGGGAGTGCAGCCTTCTCGCCGGTCTCCCCCAGTCGCCAACCCTGCACAACCCTCTCCGTAATCCACAATCGGCCCTGCACCGACGAAGCTGGATCCTGGAGCGGCTGGAGAAGGAACGGGATTACGACCCCAAGAGAATTCGGGTGGCAGAGGGTGAGCCGCTCCATCTCGATCAGATCCCCTCGGATCAGCTAGCCCCTCACCTCGTCTCCTCGCTGCGCTCCCGCCAATCCTCTGTACGTACTACCCTTGAGGCTCCGCTGCAGCACAAGGTCCAATCCATAGTCAGGGAGGAGCGAAGGCGCCTCAGGCATTCGAACGCCCAGCATGCGGCCGTTGTCGTGATTGAAAATTCCTCCGGCGACGTTCTCTCCCTGGTTGGTTCTGGAGATTTTCACGACCCGAGGGCGGGGCAGATCGATGGCACCCGATCACCCCGTTCTGCAGGGTCGACCTTGAAACCCTTTACCTATCTCCTCGCGCTCGAAAAGAACGAGTTATTTCCGGGGAGTATTATCGCCGATATTCCCACACCGTATCGGACCGAAGAAGGACTCGATCTGCCGGTAAACTACGACCGGAAGTTCCATGGCCCGGTAACCATCAGGTATGCTCTCGCCAACTCTCTCAACGTGGCGGCGATGCGGACCCTCAATGCGATTGGAGGACCGGTCCCACTTCACTCCTTACTTGAACGAGTTGGCATTGAGACTCTCGACCAGCCGGCTATGTCCTATGGACTGGGCCTGACTATCGGAAACGCAGAGGTTTCTCTTCTTGAGCTGACGAATGCCTACGCGGCCCTTGCTCGACTGGGCACCTTCAAGCCTGCCCGCATGACCCTTGACCATGAACGATCCGCTTCGGAGTCCCGAATTGAGCAAATTGCTGAACCCGCAAATTGTTACCTGATCTCAGACATTCTGAGCGATAATGCGGCTCGCTCGGCGGCCTTTGGACCTAACTCGCCACTGCGCCTCCCCTTCAAGGCAGCGGTCAAGACCGGAACCTCTTCCGACTTCCGGGACAACTGGTGCATCGGATTTACGAACGATTTCACGGTCGGAGTATGGGTAGGGAACTTTGATAACAGCCCCATGCGCGGGGTCTCCGGCGTGAGCGGCGCTGGACCCATTTTCAATCAAACCATGCTCGCTCTGCACGAGAACCACCCTCCCAGTTGGTTGCCGCGCCCCGATGGACTGACCGAAATCACCATCGATACTCGAACTGGGTATCGCCTTCTTTCTCGTCCTCATGACCGGCACCCGTTCACCGCTCACGAACTCTGCCTCTCCGACAAGCTTCCTCGCCCGGTCCAGCCTGCCGACTACGACAAAGAGGACCGCGCACTGATTGACGAACGGTATCTTGAATGGTTCTCCAGTACCGACAACCACCGACAGGACGACCTTGCTATCATCCCCCAGCGCCCGGAGAACCTGACCCCACGTATCATCTCCCCCATGGAGACTGCGACTTATCTTCTCGACCCGGAGCTCCCGAGCGGCGGCCGGTTCCTGTCCCTCATCAGCAATCTTCCGGCGGGCGGCACTTGGTCCAGCCCCACCCTACAAATCGAAGGGACGACCGCCCACCTGACACCCGGTCATCATCGAATCATCCTCACTGACGGCAAGACGGGGCACGAGGTTTCGCAGTCCATCATCGTTGAAAGTCTCTGAGACCAAGACGCGTATCGGGCTACCGGCATGGTTTCAGAAGCAACACAGAGGGAGAGTTCGCACGCTGTTTAAGCTGAGGGACATCAACTCCTCAAACTCACAGCTTGGCAAGGGACAAGGATCTGCTTTTCTTCGAGCGGGACAAGTTGAGTTCTCTGCGATCACTCTTCGTGAACAATGCATACTTTCAGCGAGACCGACTGCCGGACGATGTCTTCAGTGGGTATCATCAACCGGGCCGCAAGATCTGCACTTAAAATGAACCTCTGCTCAAATGGGCTGCTGAACAAAGCTGCGCGATACGATCTGCGGTCCGGGAAAATCAAGGATACAGGAGAACCTGAATGCCGACTTCCACAACATCAAAGCTGGTCCTGATCGGGGGTCTCTACCTCTCTCAGGGAATTCCCCACGGCTTCTTCCGGCATACTGTCCCGGTGGTCTTCCGGGAAAGCGGAATCTCTCTTGAGAAAATCGCCCTTTTTCTTCCAGCCCTCTACGTCCCCTGGATGTTGAAATTTATCTGGTCGATTTTCGTCGAGAAATTCCACCGGGAAAATTACGGCAAATATCGCTCTTGGATTGTTCCCTTACAGGTTCTCACCGCAGGGGTGATGGTGGCTCTCTCGAACTGGCAGCTGGGGAGCTCGGTGGCACTTTTTGTTTTGGCTGTGGCGCTGATCAACATCTTCAGTTCGATTCAGGATGTCGCAACAGACGGGCAGGCAGTTCAGCTTCTCGAAAGAGGTGAGCGAGGCCTGGGTAATGCCGTTCAGGTGGGGGCATTCGCGATTGGATATATTATCGGCGGCGGCCTGATCCTGATGCTGATGAACTCGTTAGGATGGAACGTCCTGCTGGTTGCGATGGCTATCGTTACTCTGCTTTCCACGATTCCAGTTCTCAAATCCAGAGGCCTCCAGCCTGATCAAAATTCCAAGGAGGTTTCCGGAGGGATTCTTGTATTTCTGAAACAACCCATGATCCTGAGGATTCTCCTCATGATCGCGGCCTTCCGGATGATCGAAGGCTTCATCCGCTCACTGCTTCCCGCCATGTTCAAAGACTGGGGCATGAGCCTGGCGGAAATCGGACTCCTCCTTGGAGTCTTTGCTCCTGTTTCCCTCCTCGCTGGGGCCNTGGCTGCAGGACTTCTGGTAAATCGAATCGGAAGGATCCGAGCGCTTCTCTGGTTTGGCGGCCTTCAGGCTCTCTCTGCAGGGGGATACCTCTTCCTTGCCAGTCGAGATGGCCCCATCTCTGTGTCTTCTGCCCTGCCAGCGGTTCTAATTGACCATTTCGTCTCTGGCATGATTACCGTCGCCCTCTTTTCACTGATGATGGATTGGAGTCGCCGGAAGCACGGAGGCACCGACTACACCTGCATGGATTGCATTGGTGTATTCGCCATACTGCTTGGAACAACAGTGAGTTATCTCCTGGCAGGCTTCAGGGATTATTGGTTGGCTTTCGCAGCTGCCATTCCGTTGGTTTTCCTTTCGCTCGTGGTGGTGCGACGCCTCTACTCGAAAATTATGCAGCACCCACACTGGCAGAAGCTTCAGACAGAGTAAGACCACTTGCACCCTCCTGACCGAACATCAGAGGAAAGAGGAGGTGGCGGACAGGGTGGGATTCGAACCCACGGTACTGTTTCCAGTACACCCGCTTTCCAGGCGAGCCCGTTCGACCACTCCGGCACCTGTCCTGTTGTGCAATCGTAATTACGAGCGGGGGCGGACCCTACTGAGCGAAAGCCCCGTTGACAACGGGAATAATCAGGCCGATTCCCCCTAAAACGCCCCGGTTACCCCGATGTGGGCCTTCGAGCCGCCACCGCCATCGAGCGGGACCCCAAGATCAGCCCGTAGTTTGAAGTATTTGCCGAGTTGTAGGCGGAGACCCGCTCCAGCGCTGGTGAGGGTTCCTCTCTCCCCAACCCCTCCCTGCGCGGGCTCATCCCGCCATCCTCGACCGTGGTCAAGAAATCCGAGAAACTGAACCTCTCCGCCAACCGGAAGGCGCATCGCAGGAGCGCGTACCTCACTAGAGACCGTATAACCTCGATCAGCCAGATACTCTCTTTCCCCAAAGCCACGCACCGAGCTATGTCCCCCCATTGCAAGCTGTTCCGTGGGCAAAAGCGCACCTGTTCCCAATTGAAATTGCCCTCCTGTTCGCAGAACCCACGACCNGGGGAGTCGCAGGGTCCAAGCCCCCCGCGCCCGCCCGTAAAGATAACTTGCCTCGGCCCCGGGCCGGAATTGCCTGAAGTCTTCACCGGAATTCCTCGCAGACAACTGACCAGGACTTCCCACAATCGCAGCGCTCACGGCAAGGCCTCCTCTTTGCCCAAATTGCCGACTCGCCCGGTAGTCCGCCCGGAATTGTATTAACTCAACCCCGGCACCCGATCCCTCAAGGATTCCCCCATAGACCAGAAAATTGTCCGAGGACTTGAACTCGACCCCAATACTGGCCTCCTGCCGGAAATCCTCCCAGCGGTTAAACTGGAAGCCATAGGAAGCACCGAGTTGCCAGCTGGAACCCGCGGACTCCACGAGAATCCCAGCAAGGTATCCCTCCGTGGCAATATCCGCCCAGCTTCCGCTAAGCCGCATGAATTGATGCCGGGAATGCAAGGGAATCTCCAGACTTACCGCGTGCGCGCTTAGCTCTTCCGGGGATTCCGCAGACGTAAACTGGTAGCTGAGGAGCACGTCGCTCCCAAAGGCATCACCCCAGTTAAATCCGGTGAGAAACCGATGTTCTCCGGAAACCTCGGCTCCACTATTCTCGTAACCACTGTAAACCCGCCAGGGCCGTCGCTCACTGAGGGCAAAGACGAGATCCGCTTCCCCCTGATTCTTTCCGGGCGCCGCGTAAAGGGCTGCCGGGCGAAACGGATTTCGATTGAACCAGTCGAGGTGCCGCTGCAACTCACTGGAAAGAAGGATCTCTCCACGCTGGAGATGAATGGCCCCGGACAGGAGGTCATCGTTAAAAATGCCTCCCGTCTGCATGCCCGTTGACCCCACCACACCATCAACAACCACCACCTCGATTGTGCCCTCCGTCAGGTCCTGATCGGGCACAACGATATCTGTCACAGGCCGGTCTTCACTCTCGTAGTAGCGGAGAACTGCTTCGATCAGCCGATCGAGACTGCTTTCTGTCAGGGGAGCCCCCAAGAAGGGTGCCAGCACCTTTGCCAGTCCACCAAGGCCCACCGTCAACCCGACGGCTTCAATACGTCCCTCCACGGAAAAACCCGGCAGCTTAAGCTCCACCCCGGATGTGTCAACGGATCCTACCAGCCTGATACCCATGAGCTTGGGAACGAGAACCACCGGATTCCCGGACTCAATTGGAGCCAACGCTTCCCGCTTTCCAAATGGCAATTGTCCTTCCGATTGAGCTTCCAAGCCTCGCGGCGCAAATTCGCTCTCATCCTGCGCAAGGAGGACACTCCCTGATGAAGAGAGGATTAACGAGAGGGCGATAGCAGCAACTTTCTTCATCCAGAGAGTCCAACCGCGGAATCCTGCGTTCGCCGCTGCTTCTTGGAAAGACCTTTCCTGCGATCCTATACCGAAGCTCCCTGAAAACCCGTCACTCGGCGCACTATCCTTTACTTCGGGACCTTAAAACCATTACTTCCTTCTGCCCGTTCAGAATAGTGCGACTGATCCCAAATTTCCTGAAAATCAGCTGTTTGCAGTTCGGTTGAAACCATCATAACAGATGATTGCCGCTACCCGCAGCACCTTCGTGATGACCACGAGCCTTGTCGTGGTCCTCACCGCTGGTGCCCACGCGCAACTTATCCGCTATCAGGCTGCGCTCAGGAGCCTTGCAGATGGGGCCGCGACCTTTCGCTCCGTAGAAGCTCTTCCCGCGGTGGGCGAAGCGGTAGCTGCACGGGCGTTTGCAGCCGGATCATACAGCAGGCAATTCCGCATTGGAGCCGACGCCCGAACGGTGGTAAGCCAGAATGGAGAGGATGGCATCCTCGTCGCGATCGATCAGGATAGAGACACCAACAACTGGGAGACCGAATGGCTCCTCACTGTAGATTGCCCCGCAGGGAATGCCGTTATCAATGATATCGCTATTCGTCCGGATGGTGGATTGGTCGTGGGC
Organism: Roseibacillus sp.; assembly: GCA_002709915.1. GTDB lineage: Bacteria > Verrucomicrobiota > Verrucomicrobiia > Verrucomicrobiales > Akkermansiaceae > Roseibacillus_B. Next base: position 21,352 of record PARF01000061.1, read on the forward strand.
GGAACCTTCTTCAACCTCGCTTCTNTGGAACGAAGCCAGCAGCAACCGATCGTCCTGAACGGCAATGGCCAGACCAGCTTTCTTGCGCTCGCCAGACCTACAGGAGAATGGCTCACGGCTCAGAGTATTCCTGGTATGGAATTACGTAGTCTGGCGATTGATGAAGAGGGTTCCATTTTCGTGACAGGCTCCGGCGTCCTAGCACGACGTTACAGCACAGAATTCGAGGAAATCTGGAGTATTGCTGAGCCTGCAGACGGGCTTTCAGCGGAATACATTGCGGTGGGTAACGGCAGAGCCCAGCCCTTTGTCTATATACAGGGAACCTCANNGCAGAGAGCAGACGATCAGGACGTNTTTGTTTTGCAACTCGGCAAGGAATCGGGAAACCAGTTATGGAATATAGACATCAGCTCTGGTGACACTCCCACTCCCGGACAGGAACGGGCAGGCGGAATCGGTGTTGGGCCACGAGGAGTTGTGCGTGCCGCAGTCTCATCAAACGGCTTCGATCTTGCAACCGACGGCGTGCTCTTAAAAGACACTCCCACTACCCCCTCACGCCATGGTCACCTCCTCTTTCTGGATCCCGATGAAGGCAGGCTCCGTAACGATCGGCTGCTGGGGACATCCACCGCCCGCGGTGGAGTCATGNACACCTACAACCTCGACATCGATTATGCAGGAAATACTTATGTGGCGATCGGTTTTACAGGATCTTACAGCTTCAAGGGCGCACTCCAGCAGGGAGAACAGGATGCCGCAGTGGTCGTTGTGGACAGCCTTGGTGTCCCCATGCGCTTTCTCGACTCGAACGGAAACTCTGATGCCACCGGTTTTGATGTGGCAGCTGCAGGAAGAGATTTGCAACTCCTTGTCGGAAGAGTCCAGGGAACAACCGACGAGTTGTTTGGTGGGAGGCCCGTTGCGCCTTCCGTCGAGCGCAAAGCCTACCTGGCTGTTCTGAACCCTCCCGAGGGTCAGCAATCCTACCTCATTAACCTGCCAGATCCCGATCAGGAGGTAAGTGCTGTCGTTCAATCCATCAACCAGCTCGAGGGCGAGGTCTATCGCGTTATCGACAACCCTGATCGAGGCCTTCGGTTGATTTCAGCGGACCTGACCACCGAACAGGCCGGCGAACTCGCTCAGGCAGGAATTTCCCTCGAGGTAGATCGTGAATTGGTTCCCAACGGCCAGGTGGGAGATCCCTCGGGAGGAGCTCCGGCAGGATGGGCCCTCCAGACCCTGAATAATGCTGTCGGCCCCGGAAGTGGTACGTATTGCTACCCTGAGACCTGCCGGCAAACCGTGCTTTACCTCATCGATACCGGGATTGACACCTCCAGCGGATATTTCGACGGGAACCCCAATCTTGAGATCAGTGAATCCATCGTAATACGCGCAACTGGAGACCCTCTCGACCCTCTGTCCGGATACGATCCCACCATTTATGAACACGGCACCGAAATGCTGAGCATGATCGCCGGCCCGGACTATGGAGCGGCGCTGGGGACACCTATCAAGGTAGTGAACTACAATATCTATCCTGATGGGAATACGACTACTATCAGTGCCCTCATTGAGGCGGTCAGCAGGGCCAACACCCACAAGAGCCTGAACCATTCCTACGATCCAGCGACGTTCTGTATTGCAAGCAGCTCCAATACACCCGGGTCAAGCCCGGCCGGGCTTGAAAGCGCCATCGACTACACTCTCACCAACGTCTATGCCACGGTTCTAGTATCTGCCGGGAACAGCACTAACGACTCCGCGGGGGATTATACTCCGTCCGATCTTGGGGTAACACGCAAAGGAGTGATTTGTGTCGGGGCNACCAACCCCGCGAACGACCGGGTACTAAACACGCGGACCGATCCAGATCTATGGGCCCCGGGCCTGAATGTGGAAGCTGCTGATATCGACGGGAACCTCACAACCATGACTGGAACAAGTGCCTCTACCGCCCTTGCTACCGGGGCGGCACTCATTTATCTCAGCCTGAATCCGGTCCTTACCCCCGCCGATGCCGAAACCGCTCTCGATCTCAGTGCTCAGCTTGTGGGGGGTAAGCGAATTGTCTTCGTTCCTGATCCCTCATCGCCGGGAGCAGCAGAGGCTCTCAACCATATGAGCTACGCGAGCTGGGCCTCATGGTATGACCTCGATTCAGACGGCATCGCTCCCAACGGACTGGACGTGGACCACGATGGAGATGGCTGGTCCGACAAGGAGGAATATTTTTTCCTCGGATCTGATCCAATCTCGGCCGGAACACCGCAGACCCAGAACCTGACAATGGTGGCCAGCTCTCAGTCCTCTGCTTCCTTTGAGTTTTCGCTCTCCTGTCTGCTCTATCAAAACTCGACCCTGGCTGCCCCCTACCGCTTGCGGGACGGCACTACCCTGTCCATACAGAAAAGTAATGACCTGCAAACCTGGGTCAACTGCACGGACGAGGTGCAGAATCTCCAAAAGACGGGAGAAACCGGATCCGCTGTGGTTATCAGGTTCGATAGTGTTATTGACCCNTTGGTGAAAACCAGATGCTTCTACCAGATTCTTGTCCATCCATAGGAACTCCCCCGATAAAGATCCTTGGCTGGATCTTCGCCGGGCTAATGTCCTCGCTCCCGCTCTCACTCGCGGAGGAACCCCTCGAAGTGAGCGAACTCCTCGCCCTAGGTNAATTTGAAGAAGCCCTTCCGTCGCTCGTGGAGCGGGANCAACAATGGCGCGAAGAGGCNCGGGCGAACGATACGAAAGAAGCTCGCCTGAACTGGGCCCTCGCCCTTCAGGGCCGGGGAAGCGTGGAGGCAAGGCTCCATCGCTTCAACTCGGCCCTCGAACATCTTCGTCTCGCCCGGGACCTCGCAATGGAAGGCAACTTCGGCCCCGAGACTCTCGCCGGTATCCTTGACGAGCTTGGAAGGGCCGAAGGAAAATCCGGACTCTACCAGGAGGCCCAGCAATCCCTTCTTGATGCAATCCAGCAGCATGAACAGGTTACGGAATCTGCGAGGGAACCGTGGCTCTCGGCCAGCCAGAATCATCTGGGTTTGATTTATCTCACTACTGGTCGCTATGAAGAGGCCGGGCGAATCTTTCATGATACTCTGGGTCAGGCTGGAAACAACAGGGATGCTCTCCGATTCCAGCACGAATGCCTTGGCAGGTATTTCTACGTAATGCGTAGCTACGCCAAGGCCGCTGAACATCTGGAGCGCGCCCGGGAGTATGCCCTTGCATCCGGATCGACCAGGAGAGAACACCCAGACATCGTAAGCCTCACAGGACAGATCGGCCTTTCGCTGCTGCGCCTCGGAACCCAGTCCTTTGACGTCGCCCGCGGTTATTTGGAAGAAGCCGCCCTGCTCACCAGACAAATGAGCCACTCCAGACTGAATGACCTGACTCTGGCATCGCACCTCTCGAATCTTGGCACNCTTGAACTGGAAGACCACCACCCGGCGAGGGCCCGGGAGCTCTTCGAGGAAGCACTGACGATTTGCCTNAAATTGCTGGGCGAGCAACACCCATCGCTCGGCCCCTACTACACCAACCTCGGATTTGCCCAGCAACAACTCGGGAATCAACACGAAGCGCAGCGTCATTATCGAAAGTCCGCCGACCTTTACCGGGAGTCAGTTGGCGTGCACCATCAGGCTTACATCGAAGCCGAACTGAATTATCTGGAGAGCCTTTTCCGTTCAAATTCCTTGCCAGACTCCCTTGTGGCAAAAACCGAAGAGCTTACCGGGCAGTTCCTGAGGCTCTTCGATGATATTATCTCCTTCGGGACAGAGCGCCAGCGTCTCAACTGGTTGCGCGAAAATCATCTTCTTACGATTCCGTGCTCGTTGGGACAGGACCCTGAGCTCATCTCCAATACCATTCTCAGGACGAAAGCCCGTATCATTGACAGCCTNCTCGAAGAACAGCAGGCATCAGAAAGCAATCCGGAACTCGCTCGCTTACGGATAGACTTTGAGAAGAAGCAGCGAGAACTTGACGATCTCCTTTTCCGCAATGAGGACCAGAAGAAAGTTTCGATTGTTCATGATGAGATTACCTCTCTCGAGACACGGCTCAGAAATCACTCCACATCTTCGGTTCCGGAAAGCACACAAGTCAACTGGAGAGACATTCAGGCAACTCTTTCTCCAGCCTCTGCCTTCGTCGATTACGTCCGCTTTACCGACCTCGGCAGGCCCGGTCCTGACAACCTCTGCTACGGCGCGATCCTGATCCTCCCCGAGGGTCTTCCAAAATGGATTCCATTGGGGACCGCCCGGGATCTCACGATCTGGCTTGGCGTGATGAAGAGCCGACTTCAATACCGAACCCAGCTACTTCAAAAGGAAAACGTAGCCGCCGCCCCTTCTCTGCGCCTGAGCTCCGCGCTGAAGCGCCTTCACAACCTGTTCTGGTCGCCTGTTGCTACCTGTCTCCCACCCGGAATTCAGACCGTGGCGATCTCTCCAGATGCTGAGCTCAACTTTCTCTCCTTTGCGGTTCTGATGGATGAAGAAGGTCGCCTGCTATCGGAAAAATATCGACAGCTCGTTTACTACACCAGCGCGCGGGACCTCCTCGTTCAACGCGAGGGCCCCACGCTCAGGGAGGGAGCGTGGTCTTTAGTCGGGGTCCCCGAATTTGAAGCACAGGATTTTCCTGAAGACACTATGAATCATCGAGCCGATCAACTCAGTGAGGTCATTCTCCAGACTATTGATGCGCTTCCCGATATCCCCGGGGTCCGTAGAGAACTGGCCATGCTGGAAAACATCATGCCTTCCAATGCGGCTTCGCGGAAACTCACCAATTCCAGCGAGCAGGACCTCCGAAATATGACTTGCAGCCCTGCTGTTCTACATCTTGCAACCCACGCCTTTCTCTTGCCTTCCTCACAGCACACCACCCGCATCGAGTTACAGGATTACGATCAGGCTCCAGATCACTTCTACCGGAGCGGACTGGTTCTTACCGAAGCTAAAAAGGCCCACTTCCAGCGCTCTCATGGATTGCCCGTACCTTTCGATCAGGATGGAATCCTCTTCTCGAGCGAGGTGAGAAAACTCCCTCTCACAAAAACTCGTCTGGTAACTCTCTCCTCATGTGATTCCGGAATGGGAGAGTCGGTTCGTGGAGATGGAGTCCTCGGTCTCAGGCGGGGTTTTTCCCTGGCGGGGAGTTCCGCGATTCTCCTGAGTCTCTGGCCCGTTTCAGACGACACTACCCCCTTCTTCATGAGGGAGATGTATCAATTAGCCCTTAGGACCGACCGTATTGGCCAAGCCGTCTGGGAGACCCAGAGACGCAACCTTTCTCATGTTGATACTGCCGATGATGCCGCTCTGGAGGAGGCTGTTCTTCGATACGGTTGCTTTGTCCTCTGCCAGCGAGGCCCGATTGAGGCCCTGGTGACAATGCCGGAAGTCCAGAAACCCTCCCGGATACGGTGGGCAATAGTGCTCATCGTCGCAGCGGTAGTGGTGTTCTTGACGACAAGAAAGTGGCAACGAGAATAGTCTTTCCTTATCCGCATCAGCTATCCGGAACTTGATAACTTCAAGCTAAGCTTGGAGGATACCAGCATGTTCCTCCTTTATCGAACCTCATCGGGGATACAGATCGCTCATGAGACCACCACGCGAAATGTTTCATTGTCCATCGATGAAGTATTCCGCTCCTCCGACCCCCTTGCTCTTCTGGGGCAAGCTTGGGAAAAAGGGGAGGCCTCGGACGAGGAATCTTCCCGCCTTCTGGCTCCGGTGGGCTCTCAGGAAGTGTGGGCAGCGGGAGTCACCTACTATCGTAGTCGCACCGCTCGCATGGAAGAGAGCGAGCAGGCTGGAGGCGATAGATTTTACGATCTTGTCTATGACGCTGATCGCCCCGAGCTCTTCTTCAAGGCGACTGCAAGAAGGATTCAGGGACCCGGAGATCCGGTAGGTATTCGCTCGGACTCCACGTGGGATGTTCCCGAACCCGAACTTACCCTTGCCATCAACGCCGAGGGGCAGGTCTTTGGGGCAACAGTGGGTAACGACATGAGTTCGCGCTCCATTGAAGGAGAAAACCCGCTCTATCTTCCTCAGGCAAAAGTTTACAGTGGTTCCGCCTCCCTTGGGCCCTGTCTTCTTGTTGGCAGCCTGCCCGGACCCGAAACCGAAATTACGCTCCATGTCTCTAGGAACGGAACCGAAGCCTTTCACGGAACAACTGATCTCTCCCAGCTGAAGCGCACCTACGATGAACTGGCTGGCTTCCTTTACAGAGAAAATGATTTTCCTGACGGGGCCTTGCTGATGACCGG
>PARF01000062.1 GCA_002709915.1 Roseibacillus sp.
AGGCAGAAGCAGATGAAAGAAAGCGACAGGCCCTTGCCCGTGAAAAAGCTGAGGAGGCAAAGCGCCGGGCCCTTGCCGAGCAGAAGCAGGTAGAGGCCAGACGTGCCGAGATCGAACGTCAGCAGGCTCTTGCCCGCCAGAAAGCCGAGGAGGTCCAGCGCCGGGCTCTTGCGGAGCGAAAGCAGGCAGAGGCCAGGCGGGCAGACCTTGCCCGTCAACAGGCTGCGGAGGCGAAGCGTCGGGCCCTGGCCCAGCAGCAGGCAGAGGCCGACGCCAGGAAGCGGGCTCTCGCCCGTCAGCAGGCCGAGGAGGCGAAGCGCCAGGCGATGGCACGTCAGCAGGCGGAGGACGCGAGAAGGCAGGCTCTTGCTCGGCAGAAGATGGAGGAATCCCGCAGGCGGGCTGAAGTAGAGGCCCGGCGCAAGGCCCAGATCGATGCCCAGAGAAGGGCAGAGGCGGATCGTGCGCGGGTTGAAGCCCAGCGCCGGTCCCAGATTGAGGAACAGCGTCGGGCAGCAGCCCTGCAGGCCCGGCGTCAGGCAGAGGCCCAGCAGGCAACTAGAGCGAGGGCGCAAGCTCAGGCACAGGCCAAGGCCCGGGCAGAAGCGCAGGCTGCGGCGCGCCGGCAGAAGGCGGATGCCATCCGGCGGGAGGCAGCCAAGACCTCACGTAGTCGCAAAACGCGCTAGGGCGGAAGATCACTGATAGGGCATTGGACGAGCCGCCCGTCATGGGGCTCCGGTCCGATGGCTTCTCTCCAGCAAATCAACGTAGGCGTCTGGAACGAGATCCTCACGGGTCACCCCGAGGGAGCTCATGAGTTGGTGCGTCTCGGCCTCCCCATCCCCTATGGAATCTCCCTCAGCGAGGACGACTTCGAGTTCAAGAAAGTCCCCGAGTCCCTCGACCCGGTCGAGATGGATACGGGTTCGGCCGACAAGGTAGAGGTGGCGGATTTTCCGGACTACGGCCTTTTCCCCGTAGGCGGTAGCGAGGACATGGCGCAGTTCGGTGGGATCGGAAGTGGGGGTAATAGAGTAGTGGGAGGTCTTGGGTCCCTCCTGGTCCGGTCGCTGGTAGAAAATGAGTTCACCCCGCTCCGGGCCGAGGATGCGGAGCTTGAGTCGGCCAGAGGGGCAGGGGAAGAAGACATCTTCCTGCTCGATGATGACCGGTTCGGAGCGGGACAATTCCCGGGCCCGCCGGGCGGTGTCCCCGTAGTCGGAAAGGTGGGCCTTGATTTCGACGTTGCGGGCCATGAAGAGAGACTACCGCTTCAGTTTCCGATCGTGGTAGGGGTCGCCAGCAGGAGGACGAATGGGCATGAGGAGTCCGCCGGACTCACCGAGTTCCTTGAAGAGCTGGGTGCGGAGGGAGTCGGCTTTTTCGCGGAAGGCAGGGACCCTGATCAGGTTGTGACGCTCGTGGGGGTCGGTCTCGAGGTCGTAGAGGCCATTGATGTCCCAGTGGCCATGGGTGTAGACGTATTTCCAGCGGTTGGTACGAATGGCAAGGGTGGTGGGCTGGGCGGGAAAGTTCCATTCCCAGTGGTATTCGTAGAGGATGTGGTCGCGCCATGGGGCGGGAGGCTTAAGTCCCTTGAGGAGGGAGAAGAAGGAACGTCCGTCGAACCTGGGGGCATTGGCAGGAGTCTTGGTTCCGGCAGCCTCGAGGAGAGTGGGAGCAATATCAATGTTCTGGACCATTTCCTCGATCACGGTGCCTGGCTTAATGCCCGGCCCCCGGGCAAGAAGAGGGACGCGGATGCTTTCCTCGAAGGCATCGCGTTTGTCGTAGAAGCCGTGTTCGCCAAGGGCGAAACCGTTGTCTCCCATGTAAACCACGAGGGTGTCTGTGGTGAGTTCGCTCTCGTCAAGGTGGGTGAGAAGGCGCCCGATGTTTTCATCAAGGCCGTGAATGGTTTCGCAGAAGTTGTAGTAGAGTTCATCGAAGTCAGGGACCGGGTCGTGGTCGAGGGCGCCGGTCTGCATGTGGTCGATCCCGTGGATGCCGAAACGGCGCTCACGAACCCAGCGGGGCTGGGTGGCGTAGTTCTCCTCGGTATTGGCCATGGTGGCGGGGTAGGGGATTTTTTTACCCTCGTAGCGGGTTGCATGGCGGGGTGCTGGGGTGAAGGGGTAGTGGACAGCCTTATAGCCGAGGTAGAGGAGGAAGGGTTGGTCGGCGGGCCGTTGCTTGAGCCACTTGATGGCCTGGTCGGTCAGGATATCCGCATTGTATCCCTTGAATGCATGACGCCTGCCGTTGATGTTAAGCTCCGGATCAAAGTAGGTGCCCTGTCCCTTGAAGCTGACCCAGTGGTGAAAGCCGGGACGCGGTTCGTCGTTGTCGTGGCCCATGTGCCACTTGCCGACATAGGCGGTGCGGTAGCCGGCTTTCTGGAGGTGCTGGGGGAAGAAGACGGTTCCTTTGGGAACGGGGCGTTGATTGTCGACCACGCGGTGATGGTGCATGTATTGGCCAGTCAGGACAGAAGCCCGGCTGGGGGAACAGAGGGATGTGCTAACAAAAGCATTGGCGAGGTGAGCCCCTTCCTTGGCGAGCCGGTCGAGGGCTGGGGTCTCCAGCCACTCAGGAGCGTCCGGATGGAAGCCCATGAGGTCGTAACGATGGTCGTCGCTGAGGATGAAGATGATGTTGGGGGGATTGGCGGAGGCAAAGAACGGGAAGAGGGAGGCGGCAAGGAGCCAGGGGATAAGCGGGCGCATGGTGAAAGGATGGTGGGATGGTCGCCCCGGAGCAAGGCCGCAGCTCCACTTCCGGGCCTGATTGTTCTTAGTCCGTGGTCGTCTTACTGCCCCACCAGGTAGGATTGGGCTGGAAGGATGGATCGAGAAAGTTGGCGTGTTGTTTTTCAAGCTGAGGGAGGCGCTTAGATTTGATAAGTGCATCCTGTTGCTTCCGTCGCGCTGAATCGAAGCGAGCATCCTTTTCAGGGAGGAGGGCCCCGGTCTCGGCGAGCCAGGCGTCGAGGGCGGTGCGAAGTTCCTTGGCCTTTGAGTCTTCATTTTTGGCGAGATCATTCTTCTCTCCAGTGTCTCGATCGAGGTTGTAGAGCTCGTCCCGGCCGTCCTCGTAGTAATGAATGAGCTTCCAGTCGCCACGGCGAATAATGGCACTTGGCTCTCCACCTTGGTTTCCGTAATGCGGATAATGCCAGAACAGGTCGCGGTTCGGGATCTTTCCTCCTTTGAGGAGAGGGACGAGGCTTACCCCATCGATGTGCTGAGCAGGCCGAAAGTCAAGGCCCGCCAGCTCTAGTAAAGTCGGATAAAAATCCGTCCCAGTCACCGGGGTCTCGCATGTTGTGCCGGGGAGGGCAACTCCCGGGGCCTTGATGTAGTAGGGTTCGCGGATCCCGCCCTCCCACTGGCGTCCCTTCCCACCACGGTAGGGCAGGTTGGAAGTGGCAAAAGCATCACCGGAGGAGACTCCACCGTTATCAGAGGTAAAGATCACGATGGTGTTGTCGGAAACTCCCGCCTCTTCGAGGGCCTTAAGGACGATGCCGACCGCGTCGTCCATGGTTTCCATCATGCCTGCGTAGATGGGACAGTCCTGCACTTGACGTACTGGCAACGTGCGGTCGATGAGAAAGCGGTCGCTCTGGTGGGGAGATTTTCCGGCCTTATCCCGGTATTTCTTCCAGAGGTCCGGCGTGGTCTGGATCGGGCCATGGACCGAGTAGAAGGAGAGAAAGGCAAAAAACGGAGAGTCTGCCTTGCCCTTGATGAAGGTGGCGGTGTCATTAGCGAGGCGGAGCGGGAGGGACTGGCCTTTCGGACCATCCATCATTTTCGGGTTCCGGAATGGAGAAAAAAATCCTCCCGGAGGGCTGCCCCGGTGGTGCCCACCTATGTTGCGGTCGAAACCGTGATCTTCGGGGAATGAGCCCTCGCCGCCAAGATGCCACTTCCCTGCGAAGAAGGTTCGGTAACCACCCTTTTTGAGTGCCTCGGCCAGACAAGTATCTTCATGAGGAAGGTGGCGAACGTATTCGGGTGGAAGGATCTTGTTGTTGCGCTTCCAATCCAGTCCGGTAGCAGCTCCGATCCAGTCCGTGATACCGTGACGAGCGGGGTATTTCCCGGTCATTATACTAGCCCGGGAAGGCGAGCAAACCTGACAGGTAGCGTAGCCATGAGTGAAGCGGACACCCTCCCTTGCGATACGATCTATGTGAGGTGTTTCGTGGTATGTGCTACCCTCCACGGAGAGATCCCTGACTCCCAAGTCGTCGGCGAGAATAAAAAGGATATTAGGTGCAGATGCAAAGGTCTGGGGCCATGCGAAGATAAGAAGGAGCAAAGAGCGAAACATGATGACGGGTGATTCGGTGATCTGAATGTGTGATCCTGCGCTGCGCAATAGCCACGCTAAATGCCAAATACGAGGAGAGCTCTATTTTACAAGATGAAAGACGGGAGAGGAGGAATATGTCTAGCCATGGATCTCAGAGCACCGGGCTTTCTTTACACGTTTCTTTCGTAGGATCTTTTATTACTGGCCGTGTCGCCTGGTCTGGCATATCTAGGAACTGCTTATGAAGTATCGACACCTCATTGGTATCATGATGATGTCCGGTAGCCTTTGCTTGCAGGCCGGTGAGTGGAAAAGTTGGCGGGGAGATACCCATGGTAGTGGGGTTGCGCCCGAGGCGGAAACGGTTCTGTCCTTCTCTGAAGAGCAGAATCTTCTTTGGAAGGCCCACCTTCCGGGGCCTGGAAACTCAACCCCAATCATAACGAACGGCCAGCTTCTGGTTACCTGCGGTATTGACGGCAATGACGCTGTCGTTTCATACGACCTGGAGGGGAAGGAATTGTGGCGGACAAGTTTTGGAAGTGAGACCCCGGGCAAGGGAGATAATAAGCAAAAAGGAACTGGAGCTAATTCTTCCATTGTGACAGATGGCAGAGGCATCTTTGCCTACTTCAAGTCCGGGCGTGTTGCCGCCCTCACCATGAAGGGAAAAAAGGTCTGGGAGCTCAACCTGCAGGATAAATTTGGGAAGGATACCCTCTGGTGGGATGAGGGAACTTCACCGGTGATTGCTGGTGGTTTTCTTGTGCTTGCGGTGATGCAGACGGAGGGAGGTTCTTATGTGATCGGGCTTCAGAAGAATACTGGAAAGATTGCGTGGAAAGTAGATCGTAATTTCGATGTCGGAGCGGAGTCCGGCGATTCTTATACGACTCCTCTCGTCACAGAAATAGAAGGGCAGGAGACCTTGATAACCTGGGGAGCAGACCACCTGACAGGGCATGATCCATCCAACGGCAAGCTGCTCTGGACCTGTGGAGGATTTAATCCGAAGAAAACCAAGTTCTGGCGCGTGATCGCCTCTCCGGCCTGTGCCAATGGAGTCGTAGCAGTTTCATATGCCCGCGGTAAAATGACCGGAGGGATCCGGGTTGGAGGAGAGGGAGATATTACAGACGGCGCTTGGGCGTGGAAGAGAGAGGGTATTGGTGCCGACTCCGTGTCTCCCGTCGCTAATGAAGAAAGTGGAACGTTTATCGTTCTGAATGACTCGGAGAAGCCGAGAGGTCTGGTTTCCTGTCTCGATGCACGTAGTGGAAAGACTCTATGGGAAGAGCAGCTACCGAAGGCAGCCCAGAAGTTTTATGCGTCGCCTCTGCTAGCGGGGAACAAACTGTATCTGGCACGTGTTGATGGAGTGATTTTTTCGGGAACGGTTGAGGGCAATGGATTGTCCGGTCTTACCGAAAATAAGCTGGACGATAATCTATATGCCTCGCCGGTTGCGGTCGGTGAGCGTCTCTTCATCAGAGGACGTCGTAATCTCTATTGCTTCGGCAAGTAACGGTTTTGATCTCGCTGTCTTCTTCCCGGAGTATTATCGGTAGCCAGTGCGACAAAATGGCGTCAACTTCCGAGATGTGATAGCGACGATGAGGATCGTGACCCGTGGAATACCAGTCCTCGTCGCAATACTCCTTTCTTGCTGTGCCAGTGGGTCTGGCCCGAAAGAGTCCGTTCCCCGGCTTCCTCCAGGGAGGGAAGAAATAGCCACTTCGAACCGGTCTCCCGTAGATGGAAAGTCTCGGGAGGCCCCCCGGATTAGCGCGATACAGCTGGAAGATCTTTTCCAATTGCGGGAGGAGGGCAGTGTTTTACTGGTGGACGTCCGTCCGGCTTTTTTCTTCCGACTGGGACATATTCCGGGCGCATACAACCTGCCTTTGAAAACCTTCGATACAGGGGTTAATTCGTTTCTTCAAAATCTTGAAGGGGCCCGGAGCTCCGGCAGAAAGATTGTCATATACTGTGCAGACCTTAACTGTCCGGATAGTCTCACCACGGCGAGAAAGTTAGCCCGGATGGGATACTCTACTTCCGTCTACCGAGGCGGATGGAAGGAATGGCGGAGCGCTGGTCTTTAGGAGATTCGAAAGGCTTCGCTCTCCTCAGGATGGTTCGCGGATATGAAGCCAGGCGTGGACATGAGGCAAACCCCGGAAATACGAGACCATACTGGGGCCTTCCAATTGCCAGACGTCCCAGACTTCATCATCGCCGAGATTTTCATCCCGATAGAAAGAAAGATGAAGGTTTCCGATTCCTCCTGCCTTGATGTGCCTCATCGCTTCCTGAGAATCTTCTTCTCGAAAAGGGGCCAGAAGGTCACCGACGACTTTCATAACGTGCCCTCTCTGGTCTGCGGCAAGATCACCTACTCTGATTCCAGCGAGGCCGGTTTTTTTTCCCGATAACTCCACGGTCTTTTTTCCTCTTTCGCCCCGGCTCTTGCCCAAGAGAGCGGCCTCGCGCTGTTTGCCATCCAGCATTTGATAGACCTCGTTGGCTCTCACCGCCTGATACCAGTAGGCATTGTCCTCGTGTTTGGGGCTTTCGTTGAATCCCCGCGCCGCATGACCGTAGAAAATTGGTCCGCCAAAAGCAGCTCCCTTCATGGAGTCACCATCACATCGGCGCGTGCAGTGACGCCCGGTAAGAACAAATTCAAACCGTCCGCTTCCAGGTGTTCCGAAGATGGCCACCGAGGAACCTCCCTCGAAACCATCGATTCCGCTATCCCACTCAACCTGTTCAAAAACCTTTTCAGCATATTCATCACTGTGAATTCCCATGAAGATTTCCTTGATCATGGCCTGCTGGTCCTTGCTGAAGCTTTCGACCTTGGCTTTCGTAATATGCCAGTTGTTTTCGATTTTCAGACGGAGATCGTGGTCGTAAGGAAAGCAGATGATCTTGCGTTGCTCCGGAGTCAGGGAGTCATAGAACGTTTTGACGATAGTTTCAGGTTGATATTTCGACGCAGTGATTTCGTTTGCAAGCGAGGGTAATAGTCCTGAGGCCACGAGTCCTCCGGTTGCAGCTGCAGAGGAGCGTAGAAACCTGCGACGGCTTCCGTGAAGATCCTTTCGGGGAGAGGCGCCGGAGATGGAATCAGAATTGACAGAAATGACCAGCAGACCTTGAGGGAAAGGAAGATGAAGAGGCAAACCTTTTCAGTGTTTGATAAAGAAGGAGCAACGGGTTTGTCATCCGGAGGTGAGAGATCGAAGAAAAATACTCAGAACGGGTAGGCTTTGGGGATGATCGATGATGGTTTCACAAGCGCGCCGGTTATTTTCAGGTAATTCCTTGGAGATGTATTTTGAATCAAACAGTAATTCTATGGTAGTCAGGGCAGTTGGTAACGTTTTACTGTTGGGAGACGCTAAATCACAATGGCCGACAATTCTCAGAACGATCAAGCAGATCCCATGGACGGGGATCGTAAAAAAGGTTTTGAGCAGGCCTACGAGCGTACGCGTAAAAGCCTCATAGCCCGGCTTGAGAACTGGGAGGATCAGAGGACGTGGGATGAATTCTACCAGACCTACTGGCGCCTGATATATTCTGTTGGCCTGAAGGCGGGTCTGCGCTCTGACGAGGCCTTTGACGTCGTTCAAGAGACGATTTTGTCGATCGCCAAGCAAAGCAGAAAGCAGCTTTACGACCCAGAGCAGGGGTCCTTCAAGACGTGGCTGATGAACATGACCCGCTGGCGGATCAATGATCAGTTCCGCCGCAGAAAGAAGGACACTGCGATGGCTGGAAACGAGTGGAATGAGGAGAGGAAGACTGCGGTGATTGACCGATTTGAGGATCCGAGCGGGGACTTGCTGGAGCGTATGTGGAATGTGGAGTGGAAAAAAAACCTCGCAGATGCGGCGCTGGCGCGGGTAAAGGGTCAGGTATCACCGAAACAATATCAGATTTTTGATTATTACGTAGTAAGGCAGTGGGACGCCAAGAAAGTGCAGACTCATCTTGGAGTGAGCATGGCTCAGGTTTATCTGGCGAAGCATCGGGTGGGCGCTGTCTTGAAACGGGAGCTGTCCAAACTTGAGACGCATGAAAAGCAGTAACATTCGCCCGGAGCTTACGATCCCGGATCATGAAGTTCTGAGAAAAATAGGTGGTGGCGCCTATGGTGAGGTGTGGCTTGCCAGAGGTGTGACAGGCGCGCTGCGGGCGGTAAAAGCGGTTTGGTATAATGATTTTGATGATCAGCGTGGATTCGAAAGGGAATTTGAAGGGATCCTTAAATATGAGCCGATATCACGGGACCATCCTGGATTGGTTCACATTCTGCATGTGGGGCGGGCGGAGATAGAGAGCGAGCCCTTCTATTACTACGTGATGGAGTTGGGCGATGATATTGCTACGGGTCGCGATATCAATCCGGTGGAGTATGAGCCACGTACTCTTCGTAGTGATATGAAAGCGGTCGGTGAAGACGGTATCTCGGTTGAGGATTGCGTAACCTGTGGACGAATGCTGGCAGAAGCGTTGCAGCATCTTCACGAGAACGGTCTCGCTCATCGCGATGTGAAGCCGTCGAATGTGATCTTTGTGGATGGAAAGGCGAAGCTGGCAGACATAGGATTGGTGGCTCTTCGAGGACAGCAGACCTTTGTTGGGACGGAGGGCTTCGTTCCTCCGGAAGGACCTGGTTCGGCNCAGGCGGATGTCTACAGCCTTGGAAAAGTGCTGTACGAAATGGCAACGGGTAAAGACCGGCTGGATTTTCCCGAGTTGCCGGATCATTTGCCCGAAGGAGTGAACCTCAAAAGATGGCGGGCGCTCAATTCCGTCATCTGTGATGTATGTGAACCAAGGATCTCGAGAAGAAAAATAAGAAGAGCCGCTGAACTGGGACAGGAACTTCACAGGCTTGAGCAGGGGCATTCGCGATCGTTCAGAACGCGAATGGGACTTGTTGCTGGTGTTCTCGGAGCTCTCACCGGCATGGCTGCTCTGGGCCAGATGATTTCTCTGCCACCTCTTGAGACGGCCTCTGATTCAGGGTCGTTAANGCCGCCCCCGTTACAGATGAGAAGTGTAACGATTCTGAGTGATCCTCCGGGGGCGGCAGTCTACAGCGAGGATGGTGAAATTCTGGGGCTGACGCCGCTGGATCCGAGAAATTACCCGGAAGGAAGTAATGTAACCTTTACACTCGAGCTTAAGGGGTATCGCCCACAGACCGTGACTGAAACTGTCAGTGAGAGGGGAGCCGTGATNGGGGCAAGCTTGATAGAATTCAATCCCCCACGGGAACTTGAGCCTTGGGTGGATGTTTTTGGAGTGTCCTACCAGCCGGAGGAGGACTACCACATCAGTCAGCATTACGTCACTGCGGAGTCATGGGACTATTTTCAGCAATCGACAAACAGGCAAAGCGGGGTAATTCAAACTCTTTCCAGAAATGGAATTGAGAAAGAAATCATCCTCGCTACCGAGCGCGAGGCCAGCGACTATGTAAAATGGCTCGAAGTCCAGTGCNGGGAAACACACCTTGAGGACGATCAGTGGTTCGAGTTTAAGTTGGATAAGCGGAGATCCATTGAAGGGCTGAAGGAGGCGGACCCCAATAAGAGGAAGATNTACCCCTTCTACGCTGTTGTTCGCACGAGGGCATATGCGTATCTTAGGATTGCAAGTAAGCCCCCCGGGGCGAACGTTTATGTGCAGAGGACTCATAAGGGAGAAGTCTACTCGCAAACCCTGGGACAGACACCATTAGAAGGGGATGACGTGGACGAGCGAGGCGTGAGGGTGGAGTTGAACCCCAAGGGGTTGGGAAGACTTAAGCTTATTGTTGAACTTCCAAGGTTCCGGCGTTTTGAGCGATCTATCGCCCTGAGGATGAACGAGGTGTCGGACAAGATCCTTGTCACACTTCAGAGAGAGAACCTTTTTGATTATCCTCGGGAGCCGCTGGAGAACGGCTTGGGTATGCAGTTTATTCCTGTCCGGGAAAACNTGGAGTTACTTGCAAGTATCTGGGAAACTCGCCAGAGTGATTTTGATGCCTTCGTAGAGAGTATGGCGGAGAAAATTCCAGCTCCGAAGCGTGTTGATAAAAGTGTCGAGGCGGATTATGCGCGCTTTATCAATCGCTGGGCGGGAACGTTCACTCCTCCGCTGCCGCCTGAATTTGCAGATGGCGGATCGTATGGTCCTGATCATCCTGTTGTTAATGTAACGAGAGAAGATGCTGAACTCTTCTGCCTGTGGCTGACTCTTCGCGAACGCAGGCAGGGGGCAATCGGAGCAGGGCATCATTACCGTCTCCCAACCGATACTGAGTGGAGTATTTTTGTGGGTTTGGAAGGTGAAATTGGGGAGTGGCCGATGGATAAACATGGGCAGGCTGAGGAATTCTTCTGGGGACCTCAAATGCCTCCACCGGTGAGCGGGGGCAACTTTGCGGATATCAGTCTCGCAGAGCTAGGCTCTCTTGAGGCCGATGGACATATTGTGGGATACGAAGACGGCTCGTCTTTCACGTCTCCGGTAGGCAGCTATGCCGGAAGGCCGGTGGGGACGCAGAAGATGTTTGACCTCGAAGGTAATGTTCTGGAGTGGGTCGCTAGTGACTACAGTGCATTTGGGCAATATGACGTCGCCCGTGGAGCTTGCTGGAAAAGCTATGATACGAATCACCTCAAAGCTTCGGTGAGACAGCCTGTTCGTAAGCCATCCCAGAGCGGAGGTGGCGTTGACACTTCTGGTCTTTATGGTTTTCGAGTCGTTCTTGCCAAAGTGCCGGTTATCGTCGAGAAGGAGGAAGAAACTGAGAGTACGATCGAAAAACCAACAGAGTAATGATTGAGATCAAGATAGATTACGAGGGGAAGCTGCGGTGTTCCGTAACCCATGGTCCCTCAGGAAATGTTGTGGCTACTGATGCGCCGGTTGATAACAACGGGCGGGGAGAAGCCTTTTCGCCGACAGACCTCTTGGCGGCGTCTCTGGGTTCCTGCATGGCCACGGTCATGGGTATTGTGGCCCAGCGAAAGGAGATCTCGCTCGAAGGTATGAAGGTTACTGTCGGTAAGCATATGTCTGATGACACCCCGCGGCGGATCTCAAGATTAGATGTCACCATTCACATGCCGGTAGAGGAGGGACACCCGGAGAGAAAGGCGCTGGAAGGTGCGGCTCTCGGGTGTCCGGTGCACCATAGCATTCACCCAGCGATTGAAGTGGTATTGAGCTGGCACTGGTCTTAGCAGAGGATCAGGGGATCGCCACCTCGGTGGGAGGTAAAGCGGTGGGGCAATTCCTCCCGAGGCTCGGGCCGGTTGATAGAGGTAATCCGGCTAAAGGTGCCTTGATAAGCTTTGCGCCGTAGGGCCACGCCGAAAAGTAGGTNCCCGGGAGAAACCCTCCCTTTTTTATTGCGTTAGTACGAATTTGGCAGCAGGTTATAAACATAATTAACCTTATCAGGTAACTAATGTTTAAGCCTCCAGAGCACGCTCCCATTGCCGCAAAACGGCGCAAAATTCTCTCAGAATTTCTGGGGGATCAAGGTGCTGGGAAGCGGGCAGGGGGTTTAAAGGTTCAGGATGGAACAGCGGAAGGGGAAGTAAACGTAGAGGGGCTTTCCTTCGCGCACCCCCAAAGCGAGCATTATCTATTCAAATCGATGAGCCTAAGGATCGCGCAAGGAGAAGCGATCTCCCTACTGGGACCCAGTGGATGTGGAAAATCATCGCTTCTCCATCTCATGGCGGGTCTCGCATTCCCTTCAAGTGGTTCCGTTTCGGTAAACGGTGAGATTGTGAGAGGGCCATCGCCAAAGGTTAATCTGATGCTGCAAAAGGCAACACTGTATCCTTGGCTCAATGTGGTGCAAAATGCCTGCTTCGGACTCCGGGCGCAAAAGGTATCGAAACAAGACGCCATCAAAATCGTGCGACCTTTGTTGCACCTAGTCAAACTCGCGCATTTGGAAAAACGCAACGTTCGTCAATTGTCGGGCGGGCAGCAGCAGCGGGTAGCTCTTGCTCGCTCACTCGCAATGAGTCCTTCGGTTATGCTTATGGATGAGCCATTTTCGGCCCTTGATACATTCACCCGAATCGAACTGCAGAACGAAGTTCGCGAAATCTGTAAGCGCCAAAACATCACCTTGGTGATTGTAACACATGACTTTGATGAGGCTATCCGGATGTCAGACCGAATCATCATGATGACCAACAACGTTGGTGCGGATATTGTTTCTGAGATTGATAACAGCGCGACTTTTGATCCCAGTTTTAACTNCGATGAGGCGGTTGTCTCATCTCAGCGGGCCAGAATTGCAGACCTTTGGCAAAATCAGGAACAGGACTACTGCATATGAGTGCTAGCGGGGAACAAGAGGCCCTGCATGCCGATCGAAANCTACTCCCTGTTTTGCCTCATTTCTAACCAGAACCCAACNATTATGAAACAAACCAGAAGCTCTGATGAGCTGCCGTATCAGGAGGCCCATTTTGATGGGATTGAAAAGCACATCCTTGCTGCGAAAGGAATCTCTGCGAACAGCAAGATAGGGCGGCGGCCTTTTATGGATCTTCTTGCTACTGTTGGGGGAGGCCTTTCTCTGAGTGCCCTGCTCTCTAGTTGTGGATCCTCCGAGGACTCTGGTGAGGCAACAGGTTCAGGCGAGGGGGGCTCTGAACTCGATGAACCGGTCAAGATCGGATACATCCCGATTACGGATTCGGTGCCGCTGATCCTTGCGCACGCCAAGGGGTATTTTGAGGAAGAGGGACTAAAGACTGAAAAGCCAACTCTGATCCGTGGGTGGTCGCCACTGGTGGAAGCGTTTATTGCGAACAAGCTGAACATGGCCCACTTCCTCATCCCGATTCCGTTGTGGATGCGCTACAACAATGACGTCAAGGTGAAGGTGATGTCGTGGGCTCACACCAACGGGTCTGCAATTATCGTTGGGGGTCACACCGAGGCAAAGGATTTCAAGGATCTTGGGGGATCACAGATTGCGGTTCCTTACTGGTACTCAATGCACAACATCGTGCTACAAATGGGTCTTGTGGGGGCCGGGTTGAAGCCTGTGATCAAGGACCAGAAAGCAGAGTTAGCGGCAGATGAAGTGAACCTGATGGTGATGCCTCCGCCGGAGATGCCAGCATCATTGGCTGCCAAAAAGATCGATGCCTACATTGTGGCTGAGCCCTTCAACGCCATGGGTGAGCTCAAAGCCGGGGGCAGGGTGATGAGATTTACCGGAGACATTTGGAAAAACCATCCGTGCTGTGTTGTCTGCCTGCACGAAGAGCAGACGGTGAAGAAGCCAATCTGGACTCAGAAGGTGATGAATGCGGTTGTGCGCGCGAACGTTTATGCCTCGAAGAACAAGGAGGAGGTTGCCGAGCTTCTATCGAAGGACGGGATGGGCTACCTGCCGATGCCAGCGGCAGTGATCAAGCGGGCCATGACGCACTATGGCACTGAGGAATACATGGCAAGCGGTGCCTGCAGAAACACCGNAGACTGGAAGAACGGCCGGATTGATTTTCAGCCGTGGCCTTACCCGTCGGCGACGAAGTTCATGGTAGACTGGATGAATAAGACGGTCGTTGGGGGTGACAACAGTTTCCTTGACGGTCTTGACCGCGAGATGGTGGCTAGTGACCTGGTGGACTACGACTTTGTGAAGAAGTCGTGCGAGAAGTATCCAGAGTGGAAGGATGATCCGTCGGTCAACCGGACCGATCCCTACGAAAGGGAGGAAGTGCTCTCGATCTAACATGTAAGCCAGTTCCTGTTCTCTCAGTTCTCGAAAGTGCGCACGAGCCGAAGAACGAAGCTAACATGAGTTCTACAAGCCCAATAGTTGACCTTCAGGGTCGAGCGGTTCCTGCTGAGCAGGGAAACCTCTCGAAGATTGGATGGATGAGAGGCAAGTCCCTGCTGCTGAAAGTTGTTGGGGTGCTGATTTTTATGGGTGCTTGGCAACTCGGAGGGCAATGGGTTGCGAACAATCCTGATACGAAGAACTTTGCAGACTTTGCCCCCGCGCAGACGCTTTCGGCGCTCAAGGGATTGATTGCGAGTGGCTCACTGATTGAGAATACGGTTCCAAGCCTCAAGCGAATAGGAATTGGGATTTTCATAGCCCTATTGATTGGGATCCCCCTGGGAGTAGCCATTGGCCGGTTCTCGGTGATGAACGATTGCACCTATCTTCCCTTTCANTTCCTTCGGATGGTGAGCCCTCTGGCGTGGATGCCGATCGCGGTCATGATTTATCCGGGATGGGATAGCGCGATCGTCTTCCTGATCACGATGGCGGCCGTCTGGCCTNTTATCCTGTCCTCTGCNGCCGGGGTCAAGCGGATCGACCCCTCATGGCTGACGGTGGCCCGCAACCTTGGGGCGAGTGAGTTACAGGTGATCACGAAGGTGATCCTTCCTTCCGTGCTCTATGATATTCTCAATGGTTTGCGGCTTGCGATTGGTGTCGCCTGGGTGGTGATTGTACCCGCGGAGTTTCTGGGTGTGTCCAGCGGACTCGGGTATGCGATCAACGACGCCCGGGACACCCTCGAGTACGACACCTTGGCGGCCTACGTCATCGCGATCGGCTTCATCGGTTACACGCTCGATAGCAGCTGCGCCTTTCTGAACAAGAAACTCAATTGGACCGGAGAGGCCTAGCCCTTCAGTCTTTAAACAAAAAACAAAAATACAATGGACCCAGTTAAAGTAATAGTTCCGATCGANCTGGACGGCCTGAAGGCTCTGTCCGAAAAGGGGAAAGAAAACCCCACGGCTGTGCGCACGCTAAAGTGCAAGACCGTTCAAACCGACAAATTCAGACATGAGAATTATATTCGTGATCTGGATGCCCACATCGTTGACGAGCCACCGGGCCTTCTTGGGGACGATACGGCCCCTAATCCCTCGGAGGCTATCCTGGCTGGTCTGGGATCCTGCATCGCGGTNGGTATTCATGCCAATTGTGTGATGAAGGGGATCGAGCTCTACAAATTGGAGATCGAGCTCGAGGGCGACATCAACATCTCTGCAGTATGGGGAACAGGGGATCTGGGAACCGAGAAGATTGTTGGGTTCAGCGATATCCGGGTGAAGGCCCACGTGGAAGGCAGCGCGCCGCAGGAAGAATTAGATGAAATCGTGCAGCACGCCAACATCTGGTCCCCGGTGGCCAACACCATGAGACTTCCCGTCAACATGACGGTCGAGTCCGTGGCCCCAACCGGTGAAGATTCCGCCTGAGGCCGCTTGGTTTCGTCTGACTGTGCTGACTGATTATAAATGGATACCCCAATGTCAACAGCGACGCTGTCCCCAGCACCTTCCACAGCGACTTTTGAGGAGATCATCCGTGGTCAACTCAAGCCCGACGTTCAGAAGATCGACCATGAGGGCTTCTACCCGGAAGAGTTCCTCAAGTCCTACGGGGAAGCAGGTGCCTTCTCGCCAGTCACGCAAACTGGTTCTTTTTATGAAGCGATCGAAAATTGTGCGCTAGTCGGGGAAACCTGTGGGTCGACGGCGTTCTCGATCTGGTGCCACAACACCTGCTTGTGGTATCTGACCAACACCGAGAACCGGGGTCTTCAGGAAAGGTATCTGGAGAGTGTGTCCTGTGGGAAGCAGCTGGGTGCGACTGGGTTGTCCAACCCGGTGAANTCCTTCTTCGGGATCGAAAAGATGAAGCTCAAGGGGGAGCGCACTTCTGGCGGCTATCGGGTCAAAGGCTCACTCCCGTGGGTTTCCAATCTTCTTGAGAATCACGTCTTCGGGGGCATTTTCGATACTGCGGAAGGCCCCGTGTTTGCGCTCTTTGATTGTTCAAAGCCTGGAGTGCGGTTGCGTCCTGCGGGGCCTTTCATTGCGTTGGAGGGCACGGCCACCCAGGCGGTGAGCTTTCTGGATGCGGAGATTCCTGATGACATGATTATCGCACAGGACGCGAAGGCCTTCCTCGCTCGGGTCAAAGCAGGGTTCATCATGCTTCAGCTGGGAATCGGTCTTGGGCTCATGCGCGGCGCGATCAAGGACATGGAGAGGGCCAATACTACCCTGGGTCATACGAATTGTTATCTGCCAGATGGCCCGGAATTCTTTCAGGGAGAGCTTGAGGTGCTCGAGGAGAGAACTCGTGACCTTGCTGCTGACCCCGTACGTTCCGCAACGGAAACCAATTCGTTCAGGAAAGTGCTGCAGTTGCGCCTCGATGCTGCGGAAACAGCGCGTCGGACTACTTATGCAGGNTTTCTGCATCAGGGATCCCGTGGCTATCTGGAGAGGGGCAGTGGGCAGCGCAGAGTGCGAGAGGGGATGTTCTTTGACATCCTCAGCCCTTCTACCAAGCACCTTCGCCAGTGGATCCAGTCTCTGGATCCTGAGCCTGCGTGATTGAACCCTTCCNAACTATTTTACAAAGCGATGCCCAAGTTAAAGCGATACTCTACTACCACCACTCTCGNGAGCGGTCCTCTGGCCGAAACCCCGATCGGGGACCATCTGCTCCTTCTGGATCAGCCCACTGCTGCAGGAGGAACAAACAAGGGGCCCACACCAGTGGACGCGTTTCTGGCCACCATCGGATCGTGTCTCGGCACTATTGCCCGCATTGTTGCTCACCAGAAGCGCATCACCCTGCAAAAGATGGAGTTCAAGGTCTCAGGAGAGGTCGATATTGATGTTCTTCTGGGGCGCACCGAAGAGTGCCCGGCGGGCTTTCAGTCGCTTCAAGTAGAGGCATTTCTGGAGAGTCCCGACCTTACTGAAGAGCAGAAGCTCATCTTCCTCGAGGAAGTCGACAGCAGATGTCCCGTGTCGCAGACCGTTCTTAATGGAACACCTGTTTCCATCACTCTCGCTGAAAATCTNGCAAATGTATGAGCGTCTATCCGTTCCCGAAAAACACTTTTCCACAACACAAAATAACCAACCCAGAAACGAAACCTTACAGCATCAAAGACCTACAACAATGAANCTAGAAATAACAAGAAAGCTGCCTCTATCGCTGGTGGCATTGATGATATCTGGTGCGCCTTTCTCGGGAATGGTATCAGCAAGTATACTTGAGAGTATCGGGCTATCGGAGGATTTTGTGGAGGCGAGTATCATGATCAGGCCACGTTTTGAGTATCGCGAGATTGACGGTCGTGAAGGATCCAGCGCGCTGACAGTCCGGGCGCGTCCCAGTCTTCTACTTGGGAAAGGGGCTCCGGTTTCCCTCTTTGCGGAGGTAGAGGCGACCAGGGCACTGGTTGATGATTACCAGAGTAACCCGCTTGGTGGGCCCCAGACAGAACCCTTCAATCCTGGCTACACCGTTATTGGTGATCCAGAGCATGAAGAAGTGAACCAACTGTACGCGACCTTGAACGCCATCGAAGGGGTGGGTCTCAAGGCAGGTCGACAGCGGATCATCAGGAACAACATGGCGTTCATCGGACACGTTGCGTGGAGACAGACCGAGCAGACCTATGATGCAGTGGAGCTCACCTATAAAGGCGATTCGGATTTCTCTGCCTCTTACGTCTACGCTGACCGTGTTCAGCGTATTTTTGGGGAGACCACGCCGGCAGATCTGCCCTTGGAAGAGTTTGAGGGAGAGTTTCACTTCCTTGATGCCAGTATTCCGACGTCGTTCGGCCCGGTTGCTGCCTATCTCTATCACATTGATCTCGATGAGAGGCCCGAATTGCCAATTGGGGCTCAGAACGCCTTGGCAAACGTGGGCGAGTCGACAACGATTGGATTGTCCACGACACAGGGCCTACTCTACCTCGAGGCAGCCTACCAGGATGGCGAGAGTGCCTTGCAGGGTGGCAGCTATGATGCCTTTTACGGCCACGTGAAGTATACCAAGAAGGTAGACAAGACGGCTTACTTTGGAGGTATTGAATACTGGTCCGATGGGTTCAAGACCCCTCTGGCGACTGTGCACATGTTCAATGGATTTGCGGACTCGGTGATTCTTCAGAGGATTGGTCTCAATAACGCAGGGGGGCTCTTTGAGGGCATGTTCAACCCCTATGTGGGCTTCTCTACTCCACTGCCCGGAGGGTTTGTCCTGAAAGGATTTTTCCACTATCTGGCAGATGAAGGCGCAAGCACGGTCTACGGTAGTGAGATCGATGCGGTGCTGATCAAAAAGCTTAACGACAATGCCAGCATGGTAGTCAAGGGAGCCTATTTCATGGGAGATGAGTTTCCTGATATCAGTCAAGTAAGCGTCCAGATCGATTTCAAGCTCTAGGAAGTATTAAGAGAGCTGACTCAGACTGACTCTATAGATCAGGGTATGAGAATGACCCTAGGGGAGTTACTCTAGTCAGCATGTTTTTCAGATATAAGTTATTGAAGCGAGGCGCCATGAAAGGTAGGCCTCGCGCCGCTACAAACCCCAATCAGTAAAATAATGAGTGGAATCTCAGGAAACATGGTCGACATGGTCGGGAATACCCCGATGGTGAAATTAAATACTATTACCGAAGGATGTAAGGCCGAGGTAATTGTGAAATCGGAAGGCTACAATCCCCTTCTGAGTATCAAGGACCGGATAGGAAAGTCCATGATCGAGACAGCGGAAGATCAGGGCCTCATCAAACCAGGTGGCACAATTATTGAGCCAACTTCAGGGAATACCGGGATCGCTCTAGCGTTCGTGGCAAGATCGAAAGGCTATCGGTGCATCTTGACCATGCCCGAGACGATGTCGATCGAACGTCGGGTCCTGTTAAAAATGCTCGGAGCGGAGATTGTTCTCACCCCGGGTCCCAAGGGCATGGGTGGTGCGATCGCAAAATCAAAGCAACTTCTTGAGGGAGATCCAGAGGCCTTTGGTCCCAGCCAGTTTGATAATCCTGCCAATCCTGAGGCGCACCGGAAAACTACTGCCGAAGAGATCTGGCGCGACACTGGTGGTGATCTCGATGTATTCGTTTCCGGTGTGGGAACGGGAGGTACGATTACCGGTGTTTCCGAGGTGATCAAATCTCGTCGAGACCTCTACACGGTCGCGGTCGAGCCCTCTGCCAGCCCAGTGCTCTCTGGAGGTAGTCCCGGGCCCCATAAAATTCAGGGAATTGGAGCAGGGTTTATTCCCGGGAATCTGAATACTGATATCATTGATGAGGTAGCTGAGGTCTCCAATGAAGATGCCTTCGAGACTGCTCAGCAACTCTGCATACTCGAGGGTTTTCCCGCTGGTATATCGAGCGGAGCAACGGTTCACGCAGCTCTGCAGGTCGCAAAGCGTGATGAAATGGCAGGAAAGCGGGTGGTCGTGATAGCGGCCAGCACCACCGAGCGTTACCTCAGCACGCCGTTGGCAGAAAGTGTCAGGGAAGAGGTGGCCGCCCTGCCGGTTTCAGAGATATAGGGATCAGATGAAATACATCGGCTCGCCCGGTTCCGAGGCCATCGATTCGAGGGTGATGCTTCCAAGTCGCTCATNCACGATCTTGGACAGTCCTTGCCACATTTCGGTAACGGCTGGACCGGACGCTCCCGAACTATCGTCCGGCGTCGCAAGAAGTCCCGGTTCTGCCGCNTGGACAACTTCNCGCACAGAGATCTTGGCGGGGGNCTTGGACAANANATATCCTCCTGCCTTTCCTCTCTTACTTTCGACCAATCCGCTTCGTTTCAACTCATTAAGAATCTGCACGAGAAAGCTNGCAGAGATATCTTCCTGCTGGGCNATGTCTTCGAGCTTTATCACCGTAGCACCGTCATAATGTCTCGCGAGGCAGACCGCAGCTCTACAGGCATACTCCAGTTTCTGGGAAACCTTCACCGCTAGAACCCAAGCATATGTCCGACAACGGCACCAGTCCACAATCCACAGACTCCTCAGAAGAGGCGAAGCAGCGGGTGGGACTTCTCTGGCAGGATATGCGTAACCGAGCTGAGGAAATCGCAGAGGCAGAGCCAGGTCTGCGGGCTCTTCTGAAGGAGGTGGTTCTGGATCAGGAAAGTCTCTCTTCTGCGCTGGGAGTGCGATTAGCACGGAAACTTGCCCGACAGGATTCTCCTCTTGAGAATCTTGTNCCCCTGCTGGGCGGCCTTCTCAAGGAAAATCCGGTTCTAGTTGAAAGGGCGAGCGATGACCTGGAGGCTATCCTGAATAGAGACCCTGCGTGTAACTCAACTCTGGAGCCCCTGATCTACTACAAGGGCTTCTTTGCGATTACGACTTACCGGATTGCTAATCACCTCTGGCACGACTCCCGTCGTGCGATGGCTCTNTANCTTCAGAGTCTCGCAAGTGAGGTTTTTGGGGTAGATATTCATCCTGCAGCCACCATCGGATCGGGGATCCTTCTTGATCATGCGACCAGTTTCGTGGTGGGCGAAACAGCCATCATCGAGGATAATGTTTCCATCCTCCATGAGGTGACCCTCGGAGGAACTGGTAATGAGGTAGGAGCTCGACACCCCATTGTCCGCTCTGGTGTNCTCATCGGGGCTGGTGCAAAAATTCTGGGACCGGTTGAAATTGGTCACGGTGCCAAGATAGGTGCGGGTAGTGTAGTGCTCGGAGACGTTCCTCCTCATACCACTGTTGCAGGCGTTCCTGCAGAAATCGTGGGGGCGAGCAGGGAGGAAAGCCCGGCTCTGGCGATGAATCAGAGCCTGGAGGTGGATGAAAGTCTGAGGTCCTCGGGTTTATAAGAATCCGATTTCGGCGCCCGAGTTTCCTGAAGTTTTTATTTTCGCCTTTTCGCCCTGTCGAACCGGGAGGAGCGNTCGCTCTCTCGTTTTCCAGTTGAAGTCGGGGCCTCTTCCCTGGAGATGGCGGGGACAGGAACCGGATCCGTGTTCAATGGTTTTTCTGGATCTTTTCCTTTCGCGGTAGCTTCCTCAGAGAAATTGTCTTTTCTGTTCTTTCTGCGGGCGATGGCCTTATTACGGCGTTGGGTATTTCGGACCGCTTTCCCCACCGGGACGAGAATAGGAATCCGCCAGCCTGTCCGGGTAATCAGGGCATCAAGTAATACGGTAAACAATAAGAAGAAAAGAAGCGGAACTCGCAATGTGGTTGAGGTAGTAGAAGGGGGGCGTATCCACGCCGTTGAAAGGTCGACAAGTTCCCGTCCGCCGCTCAAGCGTGCCACTTCCCTGAATTCTGACAGGCGCTCAGGATCAAACGACCATTCAGCTGAATTGGCCACTGCTACTGGGCCAAAAGGCAGTGCATGAGATCCAGCCTGAACAGCTCCNCGNATNACTTGTCCTTCATCGAGATCACGGGTNACCGAAAAATGTCCGGGTGCCACCCGTCTCCAGGCGATTTCAAATGGTTCCTGGTCCCCCTGCCCTTCGACCATTTTAATCCGGGGAGGATTTTCTGACAGCCGACGGTTCCAGTCCTCTCCCTCATAAAGGAGATCTACTGTCAGCCGGGTTCCTTCAAGTCTATGCCGTAACCCAAGTCCAGGGGGNGTTTCTGATCCCATGAGCCAACGGGTGGCGGTCTGAACAAAATTTCCGTAGTCCTTCCACGAGCGGATCTTGTCTGAGTNCTCTCCGCCAAGCGGAAAGGAGACCGCCATACTTCGACCAATGCCTCGCCTCCAGTATGNAATCAGGGGGCCAAGGTAACTGTCATCGGCGACGAGGGCAGTGGAGGCCATCTTCTTGGCGTAGGACAGGTTGTAACCGTCAACTTCCGGGAGGAAATCAAATCCCTTGGGCGAGATCTCCGCCCACTGCCCCGTGGCGAACGTTGCGACCGGATCCTTGATAAAGGATGAGCGTGCTACCGTCACTGTTTCCTGAGCAAATATCTGTGGGATTTCGAGAGGTTGACTGGTAAAGAATACACGTCCGTTGCCAAGGGCGGCAATATCCTCGAGGAGCGGCGCATCAGGATCTGATCTCGTTCCCAGACCAATCACCGACACTGTCCCACCATTAGCGGTGATCTCTTCGAGAAGCTGCTGGTAGTTTCCGGGCTTTTCAGAGTCCGCTGCATCGGAAAACAGAATGATGTGGCGAGTTCCCAGTTCTGTCTTCTTCAGTTCATCCCAAGCCGCCTTCAGGCCCTCATACACAAAAATTCCTCCGCCCCGAGACTCTATCCTGCGTGCTGTATTCATCCATTGGCGCTTATTATTTCCAATCTCGGTGAGCTTGATGATGCTGTGAGGTTTGCTGTCAACCGCATGAATGGAAATCTGNTCCTGCGACCCGAGAAGTTCGATGGCCTTGGCTGCTCCCGTGTTGGCAAGTTGCATTTTGGTCAACAGCTTTCCAGCTTGGTCGACGGTCATGCCCATGGAGCCTGACCTGTCCATGACGATAGCCATCGCTACCGCTAATTTCCTGTGCTCGTTCTTCAATTCCATGGAGACCGGGAGGAGTGGGTCGATCGAGGATTCGAAATATCCTCCCGATCCGAAGGATTGTTTTCCGCCGGCCATGAGTAATCCTCCGCCTTGTTCATTAACAAAAAAATTCAACGCGCTGAGAAAGTCTGCAGGAATTTCAAACGCGGGAACATTATTGATGATAAGGGCGCGAGTGCCCGACAGGAGCCCGACTTCCAACTGAAAAGGATTGCTTATGGTTTCTATGGTGAAGCCCTGCTCGGAGAGAGCTTCAATAAGAGGATCATCCGTATACTTGGTTACCAGAAGAACACGTGGTCCTCCAGTTACCTCAATCCAGCGTTCAGCCTTGTTATTTCCAGGGTGAGCATCGACTGGGGGAGAGATGGCGGCGGTATATCTGTAAGATCCAACTTCCGGCAGGCGGTCGGTAAACTCGACCTTGCCCACTCCGTCCTTGATAGGAACCATGATATTTTCAGCGATCGCAGTTCCATTCCGCATGATTTGCAAAGGGATCGATGTGTCACTGAACCCCCGAACCGTGATTCCGAGGACAAACGGCTCCCTCGCCTGAACACGCATGGGAATCTGGATTTTAGCGATACGGAAATCATCATTTATCTCCTCACGCACGAGGCGAAAATCCAGCGGTATGCCGCGCGCCTTCAATTTGGCCGCAGCTTCAACGAGGGGCTCTGTGGCATACCCATCGGTAAAGGCGAGAATTCTACTGGGCCGACGCTGATCGGCCAGAGCGAGGACGTTCTGGATAGCGAGGTTAGTTCGAGTTAAATTCCGTTTTCCTGTGAAAACTGCAGAATCACCGAGGCCCTGCTCCAGCACTTCTGCGGCATAATCCACAAAGAAAAGCTGATCCTTCCGCGAGGGTCTTGCCTTGTTAAGGAGCTCCCGCCACTCAGGGAGGCCCGTATCGATCAGCTCCTCGGTTGACTCGGAGCGGTCAAGAAGAACCCAGAGGTCGAGGCTGTCCTCGGCCTTGTCGAATTGAGGTTCTGAGAGGAGGATGGTGGCGATCAGGAGGGCGAATACCCTGAGAGGACGCCATAGCTGGAGGTTGGGCCAGAACCAGCCGGTCAGGAGAAATGCTCCCAGTAAGAGGAACCATTCTGGAGCATCAAAGGGCATGAGGTGGGAGAAGAGAGGACAAGGACATTAAGCGGGAGTGGAAGAGTGCTCCAGGAAGCCCGGCAATATCAAGGCTGTGCAGGTGCGCTGGCATCAGCTTCTCGCGTATCGTTGGGACGGTCCTTTATAAAGTGCCATGAGGTGAGAAGGGATACGATAATAAGGATCGTCCAAAGGCGCCAGAGATGATCTTCGTTGGTTGTCCGATCAATCGCCTCTCCGCCCAAGGTTGAAATGCGTTCCTCAGACATGCAATTCAACAGATTGGCTTCGCGAGTATCAGCAAAATGACACCCTGATTCGAGCAGTAGCTCATCCCCCTGGCTGATCCTGAAGAATCCCGGAGTTCTGGGAGCTTTAAGAAAGCCAGCCTGCGCCACAGGAATAATTAGAGGNTTTTCTTCAGTGACTTGTTGCTCAGAGCCGAATCGGTTCAGAACCAGCGGGGGTGAATCGCTGCTTTTCCGGAATGCAATCTGGAGAGGCTGTCCCATTTCGGTATTTATGGACTCCGAAGCTATCTTCAGCTTGCGCAGGTCCTCAGTGAACCTGTGGAGGAGCACAGCTGTACACTCCAGCTGCTCTGCATTCGAAAGAGTCAGGTCGAAGTTGAAGATTAGTTGTTGAATGCGCTGTGGCCCTTTACTCTTTGCGGTTGGGGGAGCAACGGAGGTACGAAGTGCAATCAAGGGTCGATCGCCCTTCCAGAGAAGAATCTGATCGGTCTCATTAAGTTGTATCTGGATGGATTCACGCACTTGGAGGGGCTGCCAGTTTACTCCATCCATGAGTGGATGCTTTTCTGCCACAATTTGGCCACGCAGGTAATTTCCGCTTCTCNCCGCCTCGTTCACCATGATGACGCCGTTTCCTGAGGGAAGGGACGGTTGAACGGGGTCGTAGGTTACGAGGGACAGATCTGCCTGTGCGAAGTCGTTCGTGGCTTCGATATTTCGAAACCTTCCGAACTTCTCGCCGATAGATTTATAATTACCCGTCAGGGNCTCAAAGAACTGGAGGGTCTTTGGACGAGGTTTTACAATATGAAGCTCGTCATCCAGAGTAAAGTCGTCGGGGGTAATCCTGACCTCGATTCTGGTGGCGTTAGATGGGAAAATTGAACTGATTGTTGTTATGGAATTCGCCTCCAAGGAAATTCTTTTTGGTGGGCTCTCCCTCCCATCAGGAAATATCACGGACCATGTCCGGTCCTGTGCGCTTTTCGAGTAATTGCGAAGAAGAGCCTTCCAGCGAATCGAGTTCTCGGTTGCTTCGAATCCCAGCCCGGTAAAGCCGATATTATCCCTTGGTTCTCCTATGGAAAGGAAGTTGGCGTCAAAGGGAAGATCCCCGGGGGAGCTGTCAGTGACGTAGATCAGAATGCCTTCACGATTGATCCGGCTTCTGGCAAGGCGCAGGGAGTTATCCGGTTCAATCAATCCGCTTGAAGGACTCCAACTCTCCAGAGACGCCAAGGCTTCGTCGAGGTCCTCGCCAGCATAAATGACGGGCTGGTCTTCCAAGCTTTCGAATATGTAGATCTGGAGACGGGAGGCACTACCCCGTAGGCCTGGTAACTTCGCGCGAAGATGATCTGCCAGACTATCCTTAAAGACACTCATGGATGCGGAGCTATCAAGGACAAGAGCGATCTGCTGAGTAGAGCTAGGTTTTATGTAGCGTGGAAGTACAAGGAGCCATGTGAGAAGAAGGACCATCAAGATTTGCAGCCATAAGGGGACTGAGTTAGTGAGTCTGTCAAAACGGCGTCCGCTCACAGACTCGCGCTGTGTGTGGGCAAGCAGAAACAGCGTGCTTACAGGCAATACTTTTGCCTGCCGTTGCAGAAAGTGAATCAGGATAATTGCAGGAATCCCAAGGAGCGCAAAGAAGCCAGCGGGATTTGTAAGAACGATATTCATGAGAGGTCCGCCACTCTCGCCTAGGCAATCAATATGTGATCAATCTGGACTCTTCGTGCCATTCGAAATCATTAATTATACCATGAGAATTGGGGTTTCAATCGCTCCGCTTTTTCTTCGGTGCTTGCTGCAGGCGCCTGTAATGAATCTGGGCAACCTTACCCATATAATGATCCATTTTGTAATCTACCGCCGCCTTGCTCATATGGTGGACAGTTTTTTTTAGGTCTCCGAATGCTTCATAATAGAGGCCAAGATAAAGGTGAGCGTAACATAGATGATTGCGCTGGCTGATCTCGTCTGAGGGATTCTTATTAGCTGCGGCGAGAACCTCCTTCGGTGAGCCGTCACCCGCGAAGAGAGCGTGTACTTCCTTCAGAGGAATCCGGCGATCTCCAGCATAAGGATAGATCGCTTTTTGAGCCTTCTTGACGGATCCGCCTTCTGCTTGGACCGCACAGATGAAGTGCCAGACCGCATTTTCTACATCGGTCCCGTTGACGGTCTGGTGACTTTCGAACTGCGCAACGCCTTCCCGGAATCTGCCCGCGTAGTAGAGTGCGATTCCCCGTTGCCAATGATGAGGAGCCTGCTGAGGAACCATTNTGACCACCCGATCCCAGTCTTTAAGCGATTCGGCGATCCGTCCTGCGAAAAAATGCTCAGTTCCTCGCCTGTGTAGGAATTGAGCGCTCTCAACCTCAGCCTTGCCAGGGTTTTCTCCGGGCGAAGGGAGACTCATAGTGATGACAATGAGAAAATAAAGGGGAGNCCTCATCTGGGGAATTTCACCTCTCTATCTCCTTGTTGCAACGCTCAAGGAGAACTAAATGCCGGAGCNCATGTCGTGGAGTGCCTCAGCTCCCTCAGTGAGGCGCCTCAAGAGCACCGGTTGGAATAGCCTCGCCATATAGCCCAGCTTCGAGTGATCCCTCGGCATCGACTCTCGCGAGTGTCGCGTGGTAGCGGCGGGCGGAGGTTTTCCAAGCGGCAAAGTGATTCGCGTAGGCTTTCTTGTAGCGAGCAAGGACTGCAGGTTCGATTCTATGGGGATGGCGCGTCTGGTGCTCAGCGTCAATGAACTCGTAATTGCCCTTCCAGTCAGGATTGGACTCAGAGCGGGAATAGGGAGCAAAAATCACGGGGCTCCCCTGTCGTTGACCAAGGAGGCGAATCAGTTGGGACGGGTCAGCCGAGAAAAGAAGGTCAGACAGAAACACCCGGAAGGCGTTAGATCGAAAAGGAATCTCAGCGAGATCAGGAGTCAGCCCCGACTGTGCTTTCCTCACTGATTCTGCTTCTTCCTGCCAGTGATGGTTGCTGACAGCCTCCGGTGGTATGGCACGGGTATCGTTACCGGACACGAGGTGAATCTGGAGAGAAGCTCCCGACCTGATGGAGCTTTCCGCCATAAAATAAAATAGCTCTATGGATCGCCGTGCCTTCGGGGACTCAAAAAACATGGATCCTGAAACGTCGAACACAAGATCCACCACAGGACGCACCTCCTCCCGGTAAAGTTTCATTGTGTAATTACCCGTTCGGGCGAACGCCTGCCAGTTGATGTGGCGAGGATCATCACCGGGGGCGTAATTGCGATGATCCTGGAAATCAAGAGAGGAGCCTACTCCGGCACCTTGAAATTCCCCAGCCTGTCCCCTCCATACGCGGGAGCGCAGGGGTAATCTGAGTTTCTCGGCGCAAACNGCTGCCGCAGCTGATGCGTTTCGTAGGGTTTCGAGGTCCAAGGTTTTAAAAAGCATTTTTTTCAACGTTCCGCACCAGTTGACCCGAGAAGTGAGTCATCGAGACCACGTTGGGCCTCCGATTCCAGAGTAGAGAGTCGAGTCAATTGTTGCAGGGACGTTGCCAGAATGACAAGGAGGTAAATGCTGGAGATGCCGATGGCAGCAAAGCGGATAATAATCGGATCTGTCGTGGATCCCGATTCTGAGGCGAGAGGAAGCAACGCCGCAGGAATGAAGCTGAAGATCCAGAGGAGAAGTTCCCCGGAGAAATTCTCATAGAGAAAAATGAGTATACGGCTTAACAGCAAGGTAAGCAGAAGGATGAAGAAATAGCTGCTAAAGCGATTGGTAGAGTTGCGGGCAAAGACCTGAATAATCATTGCTGGAAAAGCCAGAGTTCCAATTCCCAGAAGCGCCATGGTGTAATATATCGGATTTGGGTTGGTCAGGTAGATGAGCACGCAGAGCACCAGCGTCAGAACCAGGAAGAACAGGGAGCCAGTTCCCCATCCCGGGTAGAGGAATCGTCCCGCAATCCGGCCAAGAAATCCAAGGCGAATAAATTTCCAGCAAACAATCGGAGAAAAGGTGACTCGTTCACTGAAGAGGTCGAGGGCAATGCAGGCCGTAATTGCCATCGCGGAGAACAAAGCAATACTCTCTCCAGTGGGCAGGAGAAGGAAGTAGGTGAGAGTGAGGACGCCCAAGCCGATGAGCCTTTTCTTGGTAGCTCTGTTTTCACTGGAAGGCGCGATAGCGGTAGTGCCGAGTTCGAGAAAAAAGTAGCAGAGATAGCAGGTGGCGACGAGAAAGGCGATCACCGAGAGCGTCTGTTCACCGTGGGTAAAGGAGAGCATTTCCATGAAGTGAGGAACGTTAGGTAAAAAGCTAAAGAGGAGGTAGCCCATCATCAGGGCAGCGCCTCCTACTACCAAAAGACCTCGGACCAAGGCGCTGCCAACTGCTGAGATTCCTACGGTAAGAGCCGTCAAGGCGCTGGAAACAACGAAAAGAGCCAGCCACAGGGTGAGTTGGGGGAATAACTGCAGACCGCCGAAGAAATATGGAATTATGAGGTAGGGGAGAACCGCACCCGCAATCAAAGCGGATTGGCTTACAATCGACAGCCACTTACCGTAAACGATGCGCCATGCTGTGAGACTGGTGAGCGTCATCAGATCAATGGTGTTTTCCTGCACTTCGGACGCGATTGCCGAGATCCCTCGCAAGGGTTGGAATACAAGGATGCCGAGACAGTAAAAAAGAAGGATGAAGCCCGTGAACCAGTTTCCGATTGATGAAGAGTCCAGTAGTCTGCCCCCAAGGGAGAAAAGGGAGACAATCAGAATAACGATGGTGAGGATTGCCTGTAAGACGACGAAAGGTATGACAAAGGAGCTCGTCCGCATCCCCTGCCTCAGCTCCTTGACGAGCATGGGGCTCAATCGATCCGGAAATTCGTTAATCCGTTCGAATGGAAGAGCGGGTAGATCGGGTGGAGTTGGCGATAGGCTCTGCTCTGCCATGCTGTGAATAGGATGAATTATGGCGCAGGAGGTGCGGCGTCGGAGCTGGTGAAGGGGGCATCGGGTGTGGATAGGTCGGNTGGGGCCTCCAGTCCGGCGCCTCCCTGTTCCAGCTGTCCCAGAATATCAATGAAGGCATCTTCAAGGTTTCTTTCNTCTCGATGAAATTCAATGACCGGAACCCCATCTCTGATCATCCCCTTCAGGACTTCGGCTGCTCTCGCGGGATCGGTATCCGGGAGCCGGACTCTCGCTCCTTGTTTTCGTGTTTCGATCACCTCTACTCCATGATTCAGGATAACCCAGTCTGCGACCGAATCCGGATTTCCGTGAACCTGGACGTCGTAAAATACTCCGCCTGTCGCATCAGAACCGTAGCGAAGTGAATCCGCATCCCCATGATGTACGATGCGGCCTGCATTGATGAACAGGAGTGAGTCGCACATCTCTCCTAGCTCTGAGAGAATGTGAGAAGAGATAAAGATGGTCTTGCCCTCTTCAGCAAGGATTCGAATGAGATGTTTAAGTTCTACTCGCGCCCGGGGGTCTAGACCTGCGGCGGGCTCATCCATGATGAGGACCTGAGGGTCATGCAGAAGAGCGCGTCCGAGGCAGAGTCGCTGGGTCATTCCCTTGGAGAGTTTATTGGAAATACGATCTGCAAGAGGCATCAGGTCTGCAAATGCCATCACCTCCTCAATCCGGCCTTTTCGGTCTTCTCCAGTATAACCCAGCGCCCTCGCGTAGAAGTCGAGATACTCCAGGACGGTCATATGATCGTAATTCCCGAAGTTGTCTGGCATCCAGCCGATGAGTGAACGGACCTTATCGGGATGGTCGGTGACATTGATTCCGCAGATTTCCGCAGATCCCATGGTGGGATAATCGAGGGTAGCGAGTATCCTCATGGTGGTGGTCTTTCCAGCGCCGTTAGCTCCCACGAAGCCACAGACCGAGCCGTGGGGAATGTCGAAGGAAATCCCATCAACGGCCTTCAGAGCGCCAAAATAACGAAAGAGTTTCCGAACTGAAATTGCGGCAGACATGGACAGTGAGCAGACCTAGAACGTCATTGATTGGAGCGGTTTACAGAAGAGAGCTGTCCGGTGACAAAGGTTGAGGTTGTCTTCCAATCGATGCTCGCGAGGCTGCTGATCCCATCTGTTTCTGGAGCAAATCCGAAAAAATAGCCTCGTCTGTTCCGGGCGAGATTCAGGCGTGCCCGGTTACGTGGTCCGAAGCGCTGCTGGAGCTCAGAGAACCAAGAGGTGAATTCAGTCTCTTCCGCCTGAGTCATTGAGGTGTTTCGCCCTTGCTGTAGGTTAGATGTGCTCCAGAGCTGTCCAGTTAGATCTCGAAAAAATACCTTTTCGAGCACGAAACCGAAAGTGGAATTGATGGTGGGCTCGTCGAAGCCCGCTAAAAGGGAAATTCGTTCCCGGGATGGTCGAACCGTCTCCAGGAGATGACCATGCTCGCTGCTGCTTTTGAACCAATCACCAGTTGCGGCCATTCCGGCTTCGGTCATTTCGATATTATAGACTCCTTTTCCCCCGCCATTGCCCTCGGTCACCCGTGCCCAGCGCGATTCTCCTATCGTCAGTGGACTCAGGAAACTGGGTTCGCTGGTGGTGAAACTGGTTTTCAGGAGAACTCCAGTGCGGGCAATCTGCTCCTGCGAGATATAGGCTGTATTGTCCGGTCCAATCTCATGAAGAATAAGGCGTTTGCCGTAGCCACCGAATCCATCCTGAAAAAGGATCAGTCCNAGCAGGATGATGCTGGCGCCGAGGGATATCAGGGGCGTTGAAATAAATAGCTTGTGGCGTTTTCCTGCCCGGGCGAAGACGAACAGGTTGATTGGTCCTACGAGAACTCCGAAGACAACAAGGACAATGATCACGAGAATCATCTGGGATGTTTTTATTCCGAGAGCGTCCTGAAGTTTCCAACTCGAACGGAAATTGTCTCTCGGGTCTGAGATTCTTGGTCCGCCTGTTTTCTTCACNGCGTCGGCAACAAGTTTTACGACCCCCGACGCCTCGAGAAGACCATCACTNGGAAATGGCCTGAGAATGGTCGTTCCCCAGCCCGGGTCAGCGACAGAAGATCCCGCCGTGTCTCTTCCAAAACCCAGAGTGTTGAGGTCAGTCGCCGGGTTGGTGGTATAAATAATCAGTGATCCTCCGAGTCGATTCCATTGGCGCAGTGCGTTGCGAGCGCCTGCTGGTAGCTCGTTCCATTCCTTTTCTGTCAGGATACATGCATCGTATCCGATGTAGGCACGCCAATCGTCCGGCATATACTCGGCGAGAAAAAGCCCTCCAAATTCCCCGCTAGGTCGAGGCGCTCCCGAGGCGGAGCCGTGAAGATGAGCCGCAGTGGCCTTGTCCAAGGCATTACCGTTTGGATTTTCGATCTCCTCGCTGTAGATCACAGAGGGCCAGTAAAAGGATGATCCTCTGGCTATTTCGGTGTCGAGACTGCCCCGGGATGTTACAATGCGGCGGGATGTTTCCAGCAGGGGCGGAGGTCTCACGTCGACATCCAGCTGTGTCCGCAGTGGCCCCCTCGAGGAAGAGGGCATAAATCCCGGATTTCTATTATTGAGAACACTCATGACCGGGACAAGGAGGTCAACTCCCGCCACGGAAGCTGCCTTGCAGGTTACGGTAAAATCTGAATTGAGTCTGTTGCCTTCGCCGAAATTCTCACCTGAGGAGGTGAAGAAGAATTGCCATTTGCGATCGGTCGGGCCGTCGTTGACAATCTTGACTCGAATCGGGTAGTAGCCTGAGGTGGGTAATTTCTCGATGAGAGACTCCATTTCGAGAGAGATCAGGGGATCTCCTTTTTTGTTATAGGTCTCCTTAATGGAAATTCCCCGGGACTGCGCGCTAACCGTTCCAACAAGGACGCTGATCAGGGAGAATATCAGAAGTATGACCGTGCGGAGCCTCATATGAGGTTAAATTCAGCTCGGGGCTGATTGNTGAAGAGTCTTTGGATTTTTCCCTGCCTGAAAAGGGATTTCCTCGAGGAGGAGAGAGATGATCTCATTGCTCGTGAGCCCTTCAACCCGCGCATTGTAATCAAGGATAATGCGATGCCTGAGAACTGAAGGAGCGATGAACTTCACGTCTTCAAAGCTGGCGTGAGTGCGCTCATTCATCAGAGCGCGAGCCTTGGCCGCAGCTGCGAGTGAAAGGGCAGCTCTTGGACTGGCTCCAAACTTGATCTTTCCTGCAGACTCAGACTGCCCCGGGTGAGTGGCGTCCACGAGGCGGGCGATGTAATTGGCTACAACATCGGGCAGGTAGATTCGTCGGACTAGAGCAAGGACATCGATCAACGTGCTCGCCGCCATGATGGGATTCACCTCTGGTTCAGAGCCAAGGTCACGATCAGTGACGATACGCTCTAGGGTGTCGACATCGTTGCGCGTGATTTCGAGCTTGAAGAGAAAACGGTCGAGTTGGGCTTCAGGTANCGGATAGGTCCCTTCAAGCTCAATCGGGTTCTGGGTAGCGAGNACAAAAAAGGGAGAGGGCAGNTGNTGNGTTTCTCCCAGAACTGTAACNCGTCGTTCCTGCATGGANTCAAGGAGAGCAGATTGTGTCTTGGGGGAGGCACGGTTAATTTCGTCAGCGAGGACAAGATTGGTAAAAAGGGGTCCGGGCTGAAACACGAACTGTCGTTTGCNATCTTTTTCCTGCAAAACAGGATTACCTGTGATGTCACCGGGAAGCAGATCCGGCGTGAACTGTATTCGACGGGTTTCCAGCTGGAGAATGCGCGAAAGTCCCTTCACGAGCTCTGTTTTGCCAAGCCCGGGCAGCCCCTCCAGAAGAATATGACCACGGGCGAGGATGCCAGTAAGAACGAGTTGGATCAGTTCTTCCTGTCCGAAAAGAACCTGTTGCAGCGCGTTGGAGAGGGACCGGACATGCTTGCCGGCATCGGTGACTTCGGTTTCCGAGGCGTGCTCCATGGTGTTCAGAGGAAAATGTGTTAAGCGGATATACTATTTAAAGAAGTCTTTCAGGGCGCTTTTTTCGGAGGGAAGGAGAGACTCTTTCCAAACCCGGGAACCACCCTCGGATTCATTATCAACATTTCCACCGGCACGAAGACCGACTTTGGTCTTGTCGACATTATGTCTGCTGTCTTCGAGTTCTAGCAGATCTCCCGGAAGGGACTTGGACAGATCTTCTGATTCCAATCCCTCAAGAGTGCCGGAATCCACGTCTGGTGAGACTTGGCCAAGCAGGCCGGGGGCTGAACCAGGCCCCCTGTTGATTCCTCCCTTGCCTCCCTCCCTCTCCTGCGATTGATCGATATCCGAACCCTCGTTGAGCAGTTCATCGAGCGAGTCCTGACTGGCTTCTCCGCCTTGCGATGAACTCTTGCCGTTTCCACCCTGACACTGGGCGCAATTTTTGGCAGACTGCCTCATGCTCTCGCGAAGCTGTTCCAGTTGCTGCGGTTCCAGTTGACTCAGGTTCTCCGGGTCAAGTGACCTGAGTTTTTCGAGGAGTTCGCTATTGGGTTTCATTTTTCCCTGTTCGAGCTGNCCTAAGGCTTCATTGAAGGCGTCCAGCATNCGCTCNCTGGCATAATCGCTTANTTCCCCGGAATTTTCCTGCAGGNTGTCGAGTGCCTGCTCGGCCCGGCGGAGGTTGCGCTCCAGTTTGTCGAGCTCACCCTGATGCATCTCGCGAAGAGCATCGGTGGCCTCAATGCTGGAGTGGCTATACCATTGATTCGGACTCTGTTCCCTCAGCTGGTTGATTCTTTCTTCAAGCTCTTCGAGGTAATCCTGTTCCACAGTCTCCTCCCGAGTCAGGGCTTCTATGTCTGATGTGAGGTCTTTCCACGCCTGTGGTTCATCCAGAGGAAGGTCGCNAGCGTCGCTCCTGTTCGAGACAGGAAGCAGAATACTGGCCCCAAGCAGGATGAGCGCCGCCACGGGGGGAGAGAGGAGACGGGGCCAATGCCACCGGGTCCCGTCGTTCAGGACTTCTGGAATAGCTGGCCATGGTGTCAGGCCCTGCCTGGCTGCGCTCAGCTTATTGCACATTTTCATGCTGGCTTCCATCCGGACCAATGCCTGATCCGGTGATTCAAAATGTCCTCTCGCGCGCCACCAGCTGAAGAGGCCAATGGAAACGAGAATAATGGAACCTATAATTGAGGGATAAAACCAGGAGAAATCGGTT
Organism: Roseibacillus sp.; assembly: GCA_002709915.1. Classification (GTDB taxonomy): domain Bacteria; phylum Verrucomicrobiota; class Verrucomicrobiia; order Verrucomicrobiales; family Akkermansiaceae; genus Roseibacillus_B. The sequence goes on from PARF01000062.1 coordinate 34,244, forward strand.
AGCTCTCGTCTCGCGATCAGAATGAGACAAGAGCCGACTAGAGCAGCAATGAGAAGAGGGGTGGAAAGTTTATCGAGCCACCAAGCAAGATTGATCTTGCTGGACACCTTGCTGGCGAGTTTGTGCCATCGGTTGTCGCTTGANTATTCCTTGCTCATTGGAGCATCAGGTATAAACGGGTAAGAATTTTAAAGCGAGGGCCTTCTGCGTAGCTTTTTTGGAGGAAGCTGAATNGAATAGGAGAGGGATTTTTGCCTGGGGCATCAGGGAGAGCCAGTGGGAGGCAAGATCAGGATTCTANTTCGGGACGAGGAGCTCGCGTAAGTAGTTCCCGCAAGGCTTCTGCAGCAGGCTGGTGTTCGTAAAGAACACTGTAGATCGAGTCGATCAACGGCGTACGTACTCCACTCTGCTGGGCCACTTCATAGATTGATTGGCAGTTAGGAATTCCTTCCACGACCATACCAGCTTCCTCGAGGGTCGCTTCCACGGTGTTACCCTTCCCGATAGAAATTCCCGCGCGGAAGTTCCGCGAATGGTGTGAGTAGCACGTGGCGATCAGGTCCCCGACACCCGAGAGCCCGGTAAAGGTATCAGGTTTCCCCCCCAGGGCCGTTCCGAGTCGAATCATTTCGGCAAGCCCGCGGGTGACAAGACCAGCCGTGGCATTGTCCCCGAGCCCCAAACCGGTGGCAATTCCAGAGGCAATNGCAAAGATGTTTTTCATGGCGCCACCCCATTCAAGGCCGGTGAGGTCATCAGAGGTATAGCAGCGAAAGTTGGGAGAGGTAAGAAGCCCCTGAAGGTAGCTGCTGAGACTGGATTCTGCCGATCCAATAACAGTCATGGTAGCAAGACCCTTGCAAACTTCCTCGGCGTGGTTCGGCCCGGAGAGAGCAGCAAGTGGCTGACACGGAAGAATTTCGGAGATAACCTCGGACATGCGCTTTCCTGTTCCACGCTCAATTCCCTTTGAGCAGGAGGTCAGGATCACTTTTTGGCCTATTTGAAGAGATGCCAGTTGNGTGGCGGTGGATCGGATGGCTGCACTGGGCAGAACAAGAAGGATAAGATCGGCGTCTCTTGTGACGCCCAGATCGCTACTGGCCTTGATGCCAGGGTCGAGGACTTCCCCGGGGAGGTAACGCTCATTGCGATGATTCTTGTTAATGTCCTCGATGACATTCTCGTTGCGACCGATAAGGGTAATTTTCGAGGAGACAGGACAAAGCAAGGTAGCAAGTGCTGTGCCCCATGAGCCGCAGCCTACGATGGCAGTTCGTGGAGCAGGCGGAAAATTATGGGCGTTCATCAGAGTCCACTACAGGGTTCATGGCCGCCACCTTTTTTGTAGCCTTTCGACTTTCCAGCCGGTCTTCAGTGCCAGCAAGAATTCTCTGGATATTGGAGCGATGGCGCCAGATCGCGAGCAAAGCAGCTATGACGGTGAAAGCCATCAGGGGTTTGTTCCATGATCCGGACTCCCAGTAGGAAGGCAGGGTTTGATCGCCATCGAGATGGCGGAGACGATCGTTGAGATGAGTGAATACGGGAATACTGATNGCGCCCAAAATACTGCCCATGCTGACATAACGGGTGAAATAGAAGGCGGCACCAAAAACGAGGAGCGCGCCAAGAAATACTGTCGGAAGGAGGGCCACAAGAACACCTGCCGAGGTAGCAATGCCTTTGCCTCCTCCTCCCTTGAGAAATATCGAGTAGTTGTGCCCCATGATTGCAGCAAAGGCGGNGAAAACCTGAAGGGTGTGGGCGTAGACTTGCTGATCCGCCGGAAATGGTTCGGTCGAGCTTGAAATAAAGGCAAAAGAAATCGGAGGTGTGGCTCCTGCAACCCGGAAGAGATTGGTGGCAAGAAGGACAGGAAGGAACCCCTTCAGGAAGTCCAGCAGGAGACAGGAGACTCCAAATCCCTTGCCGACAATTCGAAAGACATTGGTAGCTCCTACGTTTCCGGAGCCATGCTGGCGGATGTCAATTCCCTTGGACCTCGCGATGAGGACTCCGAAAGGAATGGATCCGACGAGGTAGGCTGCGATAGGAAGAAGCCACGCCATAAGTGGGAGCTGTGATACCAGCCGTTTTACTGGGATTGAGTGATCGAGGCTTTTTTAATGACCGCGTCCCGGAGGGGGACATCCGACATTACGTTCTCAATGAGCTCGCCACTTGGAGCTCTTGCCATCATACGTTTTCTGCCGGTTTCACTTTGCCTGATCTTGTCTACGGTTTCCATTCCTTCGACGATCTTGCCAAATACGGCGTAGCCGTCGGGACTGAACCCCTGAGGGTTCTCTGCGCTTTTTGGATCGAGGCTAGGATTGTCTACAACGTTAATAAAAAACTGGGAGGTTGCGCTGTCCGGATCGTTGGTCCGGGCCATTGAAATAGAGCCGCGGAGGTTTTTCAGGCCGTTTTGAGCCTCGTTCTTGATAGGCGCCTTTGTTTCCTTCTGCGACCCCCTGCCATCGATAAGTTCGAAGCCTCCTCCCTGAATCATGAATCCATCAATGACCCGGTGAAAGAGGGTATTGTCGTAGAACCCGTCACTCACATAACTGAGAAAGTTTTTGGTGCTGATAGGGGCATTGACCGGATCAAGCTCAAGCACGAACGAACCTTCGGAGGTTTCGAAGGTCACGCGCGGCCCTGATGGCTTAGCAATGGGGNCGTCTGGTGCAGGACTTTCAGTTGGAGGGGTGACCGGGTTGGAGGATGCCTCTTTGTCGGTTCCGGCAGGTTCTCCGNCAGGTTCTCCGGCAGGGTCTCCGGCAGGGTCTCCAGCAGGGTCTCCAGCAGGAGTCTCCTGAGTTGGGTTATTTTGTGCCGAGGATGCAGGGGGGTCTTGCGGAGATTCTGCGGTTTTGTCCTGATTGCAGCTGGCAAGAGCCGCTGCGAATACGATGGAGGAGATGATACCACGAAGTTTCATACTTGGTTCGTCTAGCCTGCCCGCGGGCATTTGTAAACCAATCCACGTTTGCAATTGGCCCGTTGCAATCGCTCCGGATCCCTGTCAGGAGGAGTTTTAGGGGTAAAACGAGCTGATAATAAGATCTAACAGCGCTATTTTAGATGGAACTCCATGTGGCCAGATGGCCGCCCTATATTACGGATGCTGGCTGTGGTGTTCTTGAGTTTGACAACTCGGGGTCGACGGTGCCTCATACCGCCGTCCCATGAATGTGAAAACCCCCTTGCGAGCAAAAAGAGGATTTACCTTGATAGAAGTCTTGGTCGTCGTTGCGATCATACTGACCCTCGGGGCGCTCACTTTTGTTGGAGTGGGTAAGATTACGACCGCGGCCCACAAGGCGGGATCCATATCGGACATCAAGCAGCTAAGTGCCATTTCTCTTGCAGGAGCTGGCGATAACAATGGGATCTTCCCAAGGGCCCACTTTGCGACCGACACCGGAGGTCTTCCCTTTTGGTTTAGCTGGGAGTGGAGAGAAGAAAATGGAATCACCCGTGATCTCGCGTATAACGCAGCCAACAAGCGGTGGACAACGGAAGGCAAGGATCGAAGTCAGAACAACATGGATCTTTGGAATTACGGTGGAGTGGATGAAGGCTCTTCCTCTTTATTTTCCTACGCGTGCGTGATTGATGATCCGGTCTGGTCCGGGAATGGCGAGTTTGTACCACCGGAGCCTGCTGAGTGGGCGCGGATTCGCGATGACGTCTACAGTGAAGATGATGAAACCTACCGGTTTACTCCCACTCGCACTGGGCAAAAGGTGGCGTATCCGATCCTCTGGGTTGACCTCGCCGTTGTGTGGAACAGCAAGTCCCTTGGTAATTATGAGGAAGATGAGAAATTCAAGGGGGTTCACCTTGGTTACATGGATGGCCATGTCGAGTGGCACCAGGGGACTCAAGTCCGGAGGCGATTCAGCAGCCCTGGTCTGACCTTGTTCTGGTAGTCCGTGTTACCTTCCGAGGCACCACCACACAGCCGAGAGAGGAGCTGGTCTTTGTGCCGTTTTCGAGAAAACGGACTAACAGGAAGAGGGTCTACACCTCGCTGGCGGCGTCACTGACCTTCCTCGCCTTCTTGATTATGCTTGCCACGGTTTCGGATGGCTGAGCTCCCTTGCTGATCCAACCGTCTGCCTTTTCGAGATCAAGAGTGTAGTTTGCGCCCGGCAGAAGCGGATCATAAGTTCCGATTTGCTCGATGTAGCGAGCGTCCCGGCGCTTGCGGCTGTCGACAGCCACAATTTTGTAGTAGGGCTTATTCTTGGTGCCTTTGCGTGTAAGTCTGAGAGCTACCATGTCCTTTTTGGCGTGGGGCGGCGGAACTTGGAGGAATTCCTCCTGTTTGCCAAGGAATTTTGATGGGAAAGGGAGCTCAACAGGCGAAAATGCCTATTTGAGGCGGCCCAGAGCACTTTTTAGCGAATCAAGGCGTAGTTATATTGGATTCAGAATGATTTCCCGCGCAAGCCACTTCTCTTCGTGCTCGATAAATATAATTATACACTGGTATTTCAGGTGATACTGACGGCGGGGACCAAGGCTGATTTCGACTGAAAGGGTCACTTCATAGCGACCGCTCTTGTCTGAATGCAGGTTGATAAGGGGTTTGCCCTTGCTGATGGCGCAGGACATCACGTTGTTATGAAAGTCCCTCAGCGATTGTGCTGCCTGAACATGATTAAAGCTGCCGGAATCTACCGGGTAGGGAGCTTGAAGTTTGAAAGTTGGAGCAAGGAGTCCGACAAGAAGATCAGCTTTCTCGCTCGGTGTTGTCCTGCTCAGGGCGCCTTTTTCCAAGCAGTCTAAAAGGCGGTGGGCTTGCCTTTTGACAGTTTGCTCCGGGCTTGATCTCCACAGGAGGTAGGAAGTTCCCAGAATCGTAAGAATCACAAACCCAAGGATGATGAGCCTTGGGTTCATCGTCCCGGGAGCAGCTGAAAGCAAAACCCCTTGAGATACTCGGTCTCTGGTATGGTGGGGAGGACAGGATGGTCTGGACGCTGGCTGTAGGATTCAACAAGGCGCAATGTCCGGCGGGCGTCTACCGCAGCGTCTCGCACGTTATTGAGAAACAATTCCCGGGTAACATGGTGTGAGCAGGAGAAAGTAGCAAGGTAGCCGTCATGATTAAGAAGCTTGAGAGCCCGGAGATGAATCTCCTTGTACCCACGCATTGCATCATTGAGGGCCTTTTTGCTACGGGTGAAAGAGGGAGGGTCAAGAATGATGAGGTCAAAGGTTTCGTCACAATTTTTCAGGTAGTCGAAGGCGTTTGCTTCAATCGCGCTAATCTCCAGTTCGTTGAGTTCGGCATTGTTGGTAGCGTTGGAAACAGCTTCGTCTGAAATGTCGACACAGGTGACGCTCGCAGCGCCGGCGCGGGCGCAGGCGAGCCCGAAGCCGCCTTGGTTGCTGAAGCAATCGAGGACCTTTTTGCCTTCTGCCAGTTCCGAGACTTTCCGGTAAGTATCGATTTGGTCCAGGTAGAGTCCGGTTTTCTGTCCGGTAAGCAGGGTAGATTTGAATTTGAGGTTTCCGTGCTCCAGTGTGACAGGGTCCGGATCTTTACCTGCGGCGACAAAATTGGACATCTCCAGCCCCTCTGCCTTTCGCATCGGGGAGTCATTGCGAACTACGATGGATTCCGGGGAGAGGAGCTCCTGCACGACGTTGACTATGAGGTCTATTCGCTGATCCATCGCGAGGGTAAGGGTCTGGATGACAAGGTGACGGTCATACCGATCTACGATGAGCCCGGGCAGACCATCAGACTCGCTCCACGCGAGGCGGCAGAGGAGGGGATCGACGGGAAGCCTTTCCCGGAGAGAAAATGCGAGTTTCAGACGGCGGAGGAAGAAATCCTTGTCGAGGTCCTGTTTTCGTCGTGAAAAACGGCGGGCTACAATCTGAGAATTTGGGTTATAAATCGCACTTCCAAGCGGTTTGTCTTTAAAATCCTTCAGGGAAATAACCTCGCCTGGTTGAGGATTCCCAAAGGATTTCTTGATTTCGGAGGCGTAGACCCAGTCGTGACCGTGAAAGATGCGGGAGCGGGGTTTTATGACAAGACCGGGCATGAAGTAGTAAATTGGAGGGAAATTTATCTTGAAAGCTGGCGAGCAGACCCTTAGGCCGTACCCACCTTATGGGTAAGCAGTATAACAAGGTTCAAAAACGTCGACGCCGAAAGCAGTATTTCAAACGGAGGCGGGAGCAAATCAAATCGAATATCGCCTTGAAGAAGTCTTCGGCGATCAAGAGTGGGTCGGCAAAGAAAGCGGCGAAGAAGGCAGCAAAGAAGGCCGTCAAGAAGACGGCAAAGAAAGCGGTGAAAAAAACCGCTAAAAAGGCAGCCAAGAAAGCCACGAAAAAAGCCACAACAAAAATCGCTCCGAAGAACGCTGCGGAAAAGCCAGCGGAGAGTTCTGCTCCTGAGGCTCCTTCAGAGAGTAAGGATTCTCCTTCTGATTAGGTCGCTTGGAGTGACCTTCGTGGCACTCATAGTGTGATTTTGCGAGTTTCCTCATGAGGGAAGAAGTCCGTCCAGCGACGATCGGTGGCGTGCTACGATGGGGGTTGAAATACATGGTGGCCGCGTGGGTCGTCGCCCTCCTTGCTATTCTGGGGGCTGGTCTCTTTAAGCGGAAGGCGGTCGAAGAGGCTGAGCCATCGCTTGTGGTTGCGATGCTCGAGAGGTTGGAAGAGGACGACCGGTGCAACGCAATTCTTGCTATTTCTCCTGATCTGCAGAGGCAGTTGGAAGCGGTTGAATTGATGCCAGAGCGTAGGCCTCTTCACGGCGTTCCTGTTTTGGTGAAGGACAATATTGATGTCAAAGGGATGGCCACTACGGCGGGGTCGCGTGCGCTGTTGAATAATCATGCAGAATCAGATTCTCCGGTGGTCGCAAATATTAGGAGTGCAGGAGCTCTGATTGCGGGCAAAACGAATCTTTCGGAATGGGCTAACTTCCGGTCGACGGCATCAACGAGCGGCTGGAGCAGTGTAGGTGGGCTGACAACCAACCCCTTTGATTCTTCCTGCAGCGCATGTGGCTCAAGCTCGGGGAGTGGTGCGGCTGTGGGATCCGGACTTGTAGACATCGCCATTGGAACCGAGACAGACGGATCAATAACCTGTCCGGCAGCAATGTGCGGAATCGTCGGACTGAAACCAACCGTGGGGTTGCTTTCGTGCGATGGGATCGTTCCTATCTCGGCCAGTCAGGATACACCCGGGCCAATGACCCGCACTGTAAGACTGGCTGCTTTGGCCTTAGGGGCCATGGCTGGAGGAGACTCATCTGACTACGAGGCATCTCTGAATGTGAGAGCGCTTGAAGGAATCAGACTAGGTGTTCTGAATCCCCTTGCCGGAATGTATGACGACTCTGTTTCAGCTGCCTTTGACGCTGCTCGGGAAACTCTGGAACGGGCGGGTGCAATACTCGTTGAAATCCATGATCTTCCCGACCTGAGAAAAATCAGTGAGCTTGAGTGGGAGATTCTTCTCCGGGAATTCAAGCGAGACCTGAATGTTTATCTTTCAGGAAGGCCTCCTTCCGTCACCACGAGGACACTTGCGGATATCATCGCGTACAACAAATCCCACGCTTCAGTGGTTATGCCCCATTTCGGGCAGGATATCTTTGAGCAATCGGAGGAAACCAAAGGTGGGGAAGATCCGGAACTGCCAGGACTTGTTGCAGAGGCAAGGCGGCTTGCGGGGAGGGAAGGAATTGACCGGCTCCTCGCTGAACATCAATGCGTGGCCTTGATTGCTCCGACTACAGGGAGGGCGTTTCCAGTCAATCTTAAGGGGGGAGACGAATTTCAGGGAGCCTGCACGACGCTTCCGGCCGTATCCGGATATCCTCATCTCACAGTGCCTATGGGAAGGGCAGATGGTTTGCCAGTTGGATTATCCTTCATGGGGCCTCAATTCTCGGAAGCACGCCTTCTGGCCATGGGTTATGCTTTCGAGCAGAAGCGAAAGAAATGAACCCGTGGCTGTGAGGGGAGATAACGACTGGGTTCCTTCTCTGGATTTGACCTTGGCGGGTTCCCGGGAGATGCTGATTTCAATGCGCAGGAAGATGAGCTGGTTTTCTTTTGCCGTAATTGCGGCGAGGGCTTTTCTGCAGCTCCGTGAGACCCGGAGGAGAATTATTTTCTACACGATTGTGGCACTCCTCGCAGTGTTTGCGCTTGGAAACTGGCCCCTTGCTTCCTGGCTGGAGGAGGCACCGCTCAGATTTCTGTTCTACTGGGCGGGATGTGCCTTTCTCGCCATCTTCCTCTTCCTTCTGGGCCTCTATGATTTTCTGCGGATTATCAAGGAGTATAAGGATGTGCGCGGGAAGCTTCGCTAGAATGTCAGCGGAGGTCACCGGATTCCTGACAAAGACAAACTAAATTACCCACCATGAGATTGTGAGCCGCTGGATTAACGAATTTCTTGAGTTGTTACGTTTCCCAAGTGTTTCAACGGATTCCCGCTTCGATTCGGACGTCAAGGCCTGTGCCGAGTGGCTGTCATCCCGGATGATCACCGCGGGGCTGGAGGGTCACGTCCATGAGACTGAAGGGCACCCGGTGGTGATTGGCCGTAACAAGCATGAGTCTGGCAGGCCGACCGTCCTTGTCTATGGACACTACGACGTCCAGCCGGTTGATCCTCTGGAACTCTGGGATAGTGATCCCTTTGAGCCAGTAATCCGTGACGGAAAGATATGGGCTCGCGGAGCGACGGACAATAAGGGGCAGTTTTTTTCGCACCTTTGCGGTATCGCGGAAACGATCGAAGAAAGGGGTGTCTTACCGGTAAACCTCATCATTCTGCTGGAGGGAGAGGAAGAGGTGGGATCTCCCAATTTGCGCCCATTCCTTGAGGAGCATCGATCAGAGCTGGCCTGTGATGTTGTCGTAGTTTCCGACACGGGAATGGTAGCCCCGGGTGTTCCCACCATGACCTATGGGCTGCGTGGAATTACGTGCTGTGAGGTGTCGGTGCGAGGTCCAGCCCGTGATCTGCATTCCGGTGTCTACGGTGGTGCTGTGGCTAATCCTGCTGCTGTTATTGGGCAACTGGTGGCAAGTCTGCACGATCGCGATGGGCGAGTGGCGATAGAGGGTTTCTACGATGATGTGGCACCCCTCGAAGAATGGGAACGAGAGATGTGGACGGGGGTTCCTGGAATGGGGGATGACGATCTCCTCACCGTGACAGGCTCGCCCCAGCTGGTCGGAGAGAGTGGGTTTACCTCGGCGGAACGGCTCTGGGCGCGTCCGACTGCTGAGGTGAATGGGATCTGGGGTGGCTACCAGGGTGAAGGATCAAAAACGGTGCTGCCTTCGGAGGCGTTTGCAAAACTTTCATTCCGGCTCGTTCCTCGTCAGTTTCCTGTGGATATAATGGATAAGGTTGAGGCTCACCTCAGGGATCATTGTCCCCCGGGAGTATCTCTGGAGGTCATGCGTGGTCATCACGGACAGGCGTATCATACAGACCCGCACTCCTCGTATGGCAATGCTGCTCAAGCAGCGTTGGAAGACACGTTTGGAACCGCGCCATGGCTGATCCGAGAAGGGGGAAGTATCCCCATCGTCCAAGACTTCAAGGAGGTTCTTGGGGTCGATACCCTCTTGCTTGGACTCGCGCTTCCGGATTGCCAGATTCATTCGCCCAATGAAAACTTTACGGTTGCTAATTTTGAGGCGGGGATACGTCTTAACCGGGTGCTTTTCGAGAAACTTGCCGCGACTGGAATGGGGTCATGAGAGAAGATGATTCATCAGGTAAGCGCGATTTTATTCGTGAGATCATCTCGAACGACCTGAGGACCGGAAAGCATGATAAAATCGTAACCCGATTTCCTCCGGAGCCCAATGGCTACCTGCACCTTGGACACGCCAAGGCGATCTGTCTTGGCTGGGGTATCGCGCAGGAAAATGCCGCTACAGGGTCGGAATTTCATCTGCGGTTTGATGATACCAACCCTTCCAAGGAAGAGCAGGAGTATGTCGATAGCATTCAGGAGGATGTGAAGTGGCTTGGATGCGACTGGGGAAAGCACATGTATTTCGCCAGCGACTATTTTGAGTTCTTCTACGACTGTGCGATGCATCTGATTAAGCAGGGAAAGGCCTTTGTAGATGAGCAATCTCCCGATGAGATCCGTGCCGCTCATGGATCTGTGGCCGAGGAGGGGAAGGAATCGCCTTATCGTGACCGGTCGGTTGAGGAAAATGTGGCCCTTTTCAAAAAAATGCGTTCCGGTGATTTTGGGAATGGGGAGGCTGTTTTACGGGCCAAGATTGACATGGGCTCGCCCAACATGCACATGCGAGATCCAATTATTTACCGGGTCCTGCATGAAGCTCACCATAATACCGGAGACAAGTGGTGCATCTATCCGATGTATGATTTTGCCCACCCTCTTGAGGATGCTCACGAGCACGTTACCCACTCGCTGTGCACGTTGGAATTTGAGGTTCACCGGCCTGTGTACAACTGGGTTATTGAAAATTGTCCGGTGCCAGCAATACCTCGGCAGATTGAGTTTTCACGATTGACCCTCAACTACACCGTTGTGAGCAAGCGAAAGCTTCTACAGCTCGTGGAGGAGAAAAAAGTGGACGCCTGGGATGATCCCCGGATGCCCACGCTTTCGGGTGTTCGGCGTCGCGGCTTTCCCGCTGAGGCGATACGTAATTTCTGCACTGATGTCGGAATCACCAAGTTCAAAGGAGTCACGGATGTGGCGAGGCTTGAAAATGAGGTGCGAAAGTTGCTGAACCGGGATGCACCCCGGCGAATGGCAGTTCTCAACCCACTCAAGCTTGTGCTGGTGAACATGGAAGCTGGTAGTAAGGAGGAAGTCGAAGCGAAGAATAATCCGGAAGACGACGCGGCAGGCTCCCGGAAACTAACCTTGGGACGGGATCTTTGGATAGAGCGGGACGACTTTTTAGTGGAAGCTCCAAAGAAATACTTTCGCCTTGCCCCCGGCCGCGCAGTTCGACTCAGGGGAGGGTATATTGTGCAGTATGTAGATCATAAGATCGATTCGAACACCGGTGAAGTTTCCGAAGTTCATGTAGAGTTTATTCCAAATACGATCGGGCAGTCCCCTCCTGAAGGGATTGTCTGCAAGGCCGCTATTCACTGGGTAAATGCTTCTCAAGCTGAAAACGCTGAGGTGCGTCTTTACGATCGCCTCTTTGATGATGAGAGTCCTGAGACCGCGGAGGGTGGGTTCATGTCGGTTTTGAATCCGAATTCACTCAAGGTAATTGAGGGTGCAAAATTAGAACCCGGGCTGTCCGCGGAGGCACCGGGTTTTATTTGTCAGTTTGAGCGTCTGGGATACTTTTGCGCAGATTCACGTGATCATCTTCCGGGATCTCACGCCGTCTTCAACCGGACCATCGGGTTACGCGATTCGTGGGCAAAAAAGTAAGGTTATGGATTCTCCAGTTACCGTGATTGCGGTTAAAGTGGCTGCAGAAAGATACACCTTCCCGAGTCAATTAGAGTGCCTTTTGATCTCGGAAACCTAATTAAAATGGGGCTGTCTTGAGGATTGGCTGAGTTTGTTTTTAGAGGATACAAACTAGCAAAAGGCCTTATTTACCGTCCTTGCAGCGCTGTTCCGGCGTCGGGTACTGAAGATATTTTGAGTAAACAAAAAGGCCGGTAATCCGAACAAAACATTTATTCATATGCACTGATAATGTCCGAGCTCTGATGGCTTTGCTCCTTCGACTGCTCCGGGCTCATGAAAACAAACCTTTCCTTTGCAGCATGCGTTCTTCTTTTCACCGTGAATGCCGTAGGCGCTGGCGTCTCGGCAGACTCTGAGCCCCTGCTTCAAGGATCAGCCCTCGATTGTCGTCATGAACGGAGGGAAGAACTTTTCCTCGCCCCAGTAAACCCAGGACTGTCACTCGATCCCATTCGGAGCGAAATTGCCTATCCTCATGTAAATGCGACTTTAGGGGGCGATCTTTGCCGATTACAGAACCGGCATAAGCCGAGTCGTAAGGTTCAGCGCAGTCCTCATTACCTCGAAGTGGAGCTCGCCCGCGTTGATCAAAATCTTATCAGGGCTCGTCGGGCTGGACTCAGTCCGTGGCTGCTCTTGTTGCTGCCACTGTTACTTTGGTCACGCAGCTTTCGGCGTAGGGAAGATGGATGAAATTTGAGCAGGAACGATTTAACCGGTGAATCGACCTTTCGATTGGACCACCCTTTAAACAAGAAAAGCGGCATCAATCACCCGCCATTTTGCCGGCATCGAGAGCGGAGTTCAGCTGGTCTTCGGTGAGGCCAAGTTCCTCAAGACGTTCAGAGCACAACTCTCGGACCGTTCTTCCAGATTCGACGGACTCCTTTGCGATGTGGCTAGCCTTATCGTAGCCGATAACGGGTGCCAGTGAGGTCACCATGGAAAGTGAATACTCGATGAGCTCATTGCATCGGTCGACCTGAGCTTCGATTCCCTCAACACACTTCGTTCTGAAAATGCCGCAGACGTTTGTGAGGAGGCGAATGCTTTCCATCACGCATTTCGCCATCACGGGCATCATCACGTTGAGCTCGAAATGCCCATTCGCGCCGCACCACGTGACAGTCGAATGATTGCCAAAAACACGAGCAGCGACCATGGTGACTGCTTCGCTCATGACCGGATTGACCTTGCCCGGCATGATGGAGGATCCAGGTTGAGTTGCAGGTAGCGAGATCTCACCAATCGAGCATCGTGGTCCCGAGCCGAGGAGTCGAATATCGTTAGCGATCTTGTAGAGACTGGCTGCGATGGTGTTGAGGTGTCCGTGGCATTCAAGGAGAGCATCTTTTCCAGACTGAGCCTCAAAATGATTTTCAGCTTCTCGGAACTCGATTTCTGTCTTCTCTGCGATGAAGGCGATGGCTTTCGGAGGAAAGTCGGGATGGCAGTTCAGTCCGGTGCCAACTGCGGTTCCTCCCAGCGCGAGTTCGTGGAGGGCCTTAAGCGCTTTGTGTGCACGATCTGTGGCTCTGGTAAGTTGCATGGCGTAACCACCAAATTCCTGCCCGAGACGAACCGGGGTCGCATCCATGAGATGCGTGCGTCCGATTTTGAGCACTTCATGAAATTCCGAGGCCTTCGTCTGAAGGCTGTCGCGGAGTGCCGTCAGGGCCGGAAGCAGATCCTCCTTGAGGGCCACCCCTGCGGCGATGTGCATCGCGGTGGGGAAGGTGTCATTCGATGACTGTCCCTGGTTCACATGGTCGTTGGGGTGGACGGGTTTGGCCTCTCTGTCCGTGCCTATCTCTACCCCGGCTATTTGCGCGCAGCGGTTGGCGATCACCTCGTTGGCATTCATATTGGTCGAGGTTCCAGATCCCGTTTGATAAACATCAACGGGGAACTGATCATCGAGCTTTCCCTCATAAACCTCCCGGGCTGCCTGCTCAATGAGGTGAGTTTTGTCCGGGGGAATATGGCCCAGCTCGCCGTTGACACGTGCAGCTGCCCATTTGATCAGTCCAAAAGCATGAATGACCCCTGATTCAACGGGTTCGTTGGAGATTGGAAAGTTCAGGACCGCCCGCTGCGTGGAAGCTCCATAGAGGGCCTCGGCAGGAACTGGCATTTCTCCCATTGAGTCTCGTTCTAGGCGAGTATCGCTCATAGTCCTAGAACTACGCCGCGAGATCCCTGTTGCAAGTAACGAGTGCGGAGGAATAGTTGAATTTGGAAGGCGAAAGCCCCGTTTCCGAGCTCCTTAAAGCTACAAATAACCTCACCGAAGAAAAAACCCTTGAATCGTCCGGGAATCCACGTAAGACCCCCCCTCCCATGGCAAAGAAGTGCTGGATAGAGCGAAACAAGCGCAAGCAGAAGACGGTCGACAAGTTCAAGGACCTTCGGCACAAGCTGAAGAAGGAGAAGGACTATATTGGCCTCAGCATGCTGCCAAGGGACGCAAGTCCCACCCGCGTGGTCAATCGCTGTGAAGTGACCGGTCGCCGCAGGGCCTTTCTTCGCCGCTTCAGACTCTCCCGGATCACCTTCCGCGAAATGGCATCCGCAGGGTTGCTTCCTGGCGTGACAAAATCGAGCTGGTAGGTTAATTCCTCTGGTTCCAAGTGCAGTGGTAATAAAACCCTGCCGACCGCTCTCCAGATGCCCCTCTACGAGTATCTCTCTGAAAATCCAGGTGATTCTTCCAGAAGCTGCATTCGCTGCTCCCGTGGTTTCGAGTTGAGGCGACCAGTTGAACGGCCCGCTCTTGAGTCGTGTCCGTTATGCAAGAATCCGGTCCGCAAGGTCGTCAGCCGGGTCCATTCGCCTCGGGTCGCAAAACCTTTTTCTGCAAAGGCCGCTAAGAATGCCGGCTTCACTGTCCTCGAAAAACGGGACGAAGGCGTTTTTGAAAAGTTGTAGGGGTGCCCCTTCATGAGTTTGTCCAACCCATTTATGCTAGCGAGTGGCTCAGAGATTCCGACAAGTCTCCCCGGTTGGAATGAGCTCCTTTTGTATCTTACGGGGATCTTCATCTTCCTGGTTCTTAATGCGTTTTTCGTGGCGGTGGAGTTTGCTCTCGTCAAGGTGCGCAAAAGTCAGGTCCTTGAGGCTCAGAGCAAAGGAGCTCGTGACTCGCATCTTGCCCTCAGAGCTCTCTCGAAGCTGGATGGCTACCTTTCTGCAGGTCAGCTGGGAATCACGGTCGCCTCACTCGTGCTGGGTATGCTCGGAGAGCCGCTTGTCTTCAAGCTAGTTGCTCCTCTTCTCCATGAAACCGGATGGCACCCTGTAGCGATTAAGTTGACCTCCTTCGTGATAGCCGCAGCCTCGTTCTCGTACATCCACGTGGTGGTGGGGGAGCAGGTGCCAAAGGTTCTCGCCATCCGCAAGGCGCTGCCCACAACGCTCTGGTTAATTCGGCCGCTTCATTGGTTTTATTGGAGCTTCGGATGGGCTATCTGGATCATCAACGGATCAGCGGGGTGGATTCTGCGTCGGTTTTTCAAGGTGGATCCTACAGGACATGATGAAGTTCACAGCGCAGAAGAGCTCGCCCAGCTTGTCGAGGAGAGTGAGAAACATGCGGAGGTGACCACTACCGAGCGCGAAATCCTCATCAACGCTCTGGCGTTGAATGAGCTCAAGGTGCTCGACGTCATGATTCCACGAGGAGAGGTGATTGTCTTTGATCTCAAGGAGACTCCTCAGACCAATCTTTCCCGTGCGATCGAGACACAGCATACGCGCTTCCCGCTGGTAGAAGGACATTTAGATCGCACTCTCGGGATGATTCATCTTAAAGATCTTCTTGCAGTTTCAGATCATACGGAATCAGACCTGCGCGAGTTCCGACGCGATATGCCCACAGTCCCAGGTACCATGCGTTTGGACACTCTGCTAACTCTCTTTCTCAGGGAGCGGTCTCATCTCGCGCTGGTCGTGAACGAATTTGGTGATCCCATGGGAGTCGTGTTTCTTGATAACGTTCTCGAAAAACTGGTGGGAGATATCCGCGATGAATTTGATACTGAACCTCAGCAGGTCACAGTCTCAAATACCGATCGCATCCTGGTAGCGGGTTCCCTTCCGTTGAGTGAGCTGGAAGCCCATGTGACCTCTCCAGGACTCGAGGTGGCCGAGTCCACAACGGTTGGGGGCTACCTTTCTGACAAGCTTGGGCGCCTGCCGGTCGTGGGAGATCGGGTAGAGTCAGGGGACTATCAGATTGAGGTCACGGAGGCTGATGAGCGCCGGGTCAAGGAAGTGGCGTTCGTGCGACGGTCCGAATCCGAAGATGAGAGCTCATCCTGACTGCTCTCTGAAGGGTTTGAGAGAGGCTCTTTACGCGTGTTCAAGAAGGATAGAGTCGACCGCCTTCTCAACCTGAAAGGTGTCAGAGAAGATCACGAGGGGGGTCCCGACGGGAACATCACGGCGGTTGCGCAGCGTGGTAATTGCTCCCGCGATTGTTTCTCGGGGTTTCTCCTGAAACGGAATAACGAAGGGGCGAACTCCACGTGAGAGGGAGAGTCCCCGGCAGACTCTCGTCTCCGGAGTGAAGGCGTAGATCGGCCCCCGCGGCCGCAGAAGGGCAGCTTGGTGTGCCGTGGCGCCACTCCGGGTAAAGACAACAAGGGCGGCATCCGGGATGGAGTCAGTGAGTCCGACAGCAGCTTTGACCGCCCTCTGACGTTTGGTAGGGAGGTCCGCATCCCGGGCATATCCGAGCCCTCCAGACCGTTCGATCCTGCGAGCCACACGGTCGAGGACTTCAATGCAGCGGCGAGGATGGCGTCCAACGGAGGTTTCCCCGGATACCATCAGGGCGTCCGCCTCTTCGTAAACAGCATTCGCACAGTCGGTGACCTCGGCCCTTGTGGGAGTAGGATTGTCGATCATGGACTCAAGAAGGTGGGTGGCGACAATGACTCGGCGCCCAAGCTCGTGACATCGTTTGACGATTCGCCGCTGGATGATGGGCAGTTCCTCGATATGCACCTCGATTCCCAGATCCCCCCGGGCCACCATCACGAGGTCAGAGGCCTGGACGATGTCATCAAGGTGTTTGATGGCTTCCTGGTCTTCCAGTTTTGAGATGATCTGGGCATGGCCTCCAGATTGCTCGATCTCGGCCCTTAACTCCCGGACGTGGTCTCCGTCCCTTACGAAAGAGCCCGCAACAAAGTCCGCGTTGCACTCCGTGGCCAACTTGATGTCGGCCCGATCCTTCTCGGTGAGGGCAGGCAGGTTCAATCTGACTCCGGGCAGGTTGATATGGCGCCTCGACCCTAGCTGACCATCGGTTCTTACCGTGCAGGTGATACGATCCTCGTCGATCGCTTTTACCTTCATGATCATACTTCCATTATCAACCAGCAGGGAATCACCCTCGGAAACATCCTCAATAATTCCACTGTAGTTGACGGTGGTAGACAAAGGGATTCGGGGTTCACTCTCGCGGCACCGGAACTCAACCTCGTCTCCTTCCTTGAGAGAGAAGGTTTCAGGTAAAGTGCCAGTGCGAATTGAGGGGCCCTGCAGATCGAAAAGTAGGCCGACCGTACGTCCTCTCGGGGCATCGCTGGCGGCTTCCCGCACAAGGTTGGAAACCATCCTGGCCCAATCGTGGGAGGCATGGCTCATATTAAGACGGAAGGTGTCGGCCCCGGCCACGACGAGTTCCCGGATCGATTCGAGGGTCTCCGTTGCTGGTCCAAGGGTCGCAAGTAATCGTGTTCTCCTCACTCAATCATCCTGTCGCGCCACGACCATGCGGACAAGAGCAATGGGCTAAAAGCCCTACAAAAGGGCGGAGAGGTGATTCGCCTCAAAGAAATTCTCCACGAATTATTCAGGGCAAGATGAAGAGGAATCGAAAATTCCCCGCTTGGCTCAATCATTATGATGATGCCAAAGTAGCTGGAGACCTTGAATGATTCTTTCGTGCCGTATTCTTTTCACGGGGAGTGCTATCGCCCTTGTTTCTTTTGCGCTGGGTGAGCCCCGCTGGAGGCAAAGCTACGACGCGGGTTACATCGACCAGTCGGGCGCCTATGCCGGGGGGTCCGAGATCATGCACCTCGTGGCGCACAAGGGTAAGATGTATGCTGCCAATGGTTATTGGGTTGACGCGCGTTGGGTCATTCCTCCGGAGGGGCGGAAGCAGAGCGCCCAAGTCCTTCGCCTCGATCAGGCAGACGGAGAATGGCAGGTTGACCTGGACACGGGAAAGACCAATGGAATGGGACTGGAGTATATGAAAGGAAACGTCCTCAAGTCCGTGACGTTTACCCGAGACAGGAGCGGTGGTTTGCTTGCCCAGCCACGCAGGCTTCTCGTCATGGCTGCGGGAGCTAATTTTGAGAAGGGAGGAGCGGTTTCGGTCTGGGTTCGGGATGATGAAAACGAAAATTGGGTCCACAATCTCGTGCGACACGGGTCCAGCGCAGGTGGGATCCGCTGGGTGCCCAGGGACATGGAAGTGCATCGGGACAAGGTGACCGGGGTAGAGAGACTCTTTCTTTCACTTGGGAACCCCGGGATTATCTCAGGCACCTACGATGAGAGCCTTCCGGGGAAAATAAGGTGGGAGCGCCACCTTGAGCACCCCTTTCTTTCCGAGGGATCCTTCAGAACGAGACCCCTTGGTATCACGCGGGCCAATAACTCGCTGTTCTTTTCCGAGGGAGGTGCGATCTACCAGCGTGTTGATGGAGTGCCGGCTCGCTACCGCGTGGTTCTGGATCTTCATGAGGATACCGATACAGACGTGGGTGGTATCCGGGGGTTGAGTGCGGTCAGGAATCCGAGGGGGGGAGGGGAATCCCTCTTGTTTATCTGGGCCCCGGGCGCCCGCTCTGCGAGTCAGGTTAAACGGCTGGACCCGGATGGCAGGGGAGGATTCACGCTGCATGATGAGGTGAGTATTTTGGATCTGATGAGCAGGAAGCTGGGGGTGGAGGTGAGCTACACCTTGGGTGCTCACAACATGATGTATCCAGTCGTTGATCCGGGCACCGGAGAAACGATCCACATTGTGGGCTTTCAGGGGAATATTCGTGGAAAGAATGAACTGCGCTGGAAGGGGAGCGCGCTTTACGGCGGAGCGATGTACGCAGTCCGACGAGGAGACCTGAGTTACACGCTGCACGAGATCAATAACGAATACAAACCAGGCAAGCCGGTTCTGGTTTCGCCGAGAGCCTTCTGCCTTTCTCCTTTCTCCGATAATGGCATCTATATCGGGGGTCACGATGCGAGTCGTAAGATATCGGATGACATGGCTTGGATTTTTGAGGCGCCCCTGGAGGTTGCTCTGGGCCAGACGAAAGGGAGAGACGCGGAGCTGATCGAAAAGGAGTCTCTGCGCTCTCCGCGCCTTATGAACGGTCCACTTCATGAGTTGCGGATCTATTCCGCGGCCGAGGGCAGGCATGGGGATCTGATCAAGCGCTTCAAGGATCATACCGACCGGATTTTTCGCAGGCATAAGTTGGAGGCTCTGGGCTACTGGATCCCTACCGGGGGCCCTGCCAAGAAACGGCGAAGGTTGGTCTACCTGCTTAGACACGAATCTCGCTACGATGCCTATCGGAACTGGGTAAATTTCTCCAACGACCGGGAATGGGAGCGAGTACTGGATAAACCCGAGTTTCAGGGACTGCTGGCGAAGAAACCGGAAAGTGTCTTCCTGAATGAGAAGCCGTATTCCCGCCTCCGGGAGGTTGCGATCAAGCAACCGGGAGGCATTTATGAATTGCGCATTTACGCGGAAGATCGAGGAGAGACCACAGCTCTGGAAAACTGGTTCGAAGGGCAACTGAGGCCCCTGTTTTCCAAGCATGGAATGAGAGAGATTGGATCGTGGGCCCCGTTTGATAAACCCTCCTCAGGAACATCTTTTTTCAGCCTGCTCTACCACAAGGATCGTGACCAGGTAGAGGCCGCTTGGAAGGGACTTCACCGGGATCTTTCTTCAAAGCAGGAGGCGGTCAACGAGGATTTCCTGTCGACACAGTCGGATGTGATCTTTCTCCGCGCTCTCGGCTTTTCGCCTCTTAAGTAGATCCATCCTGATCTGATGAATCTTTGATCGGTCGCGAGGAGTAAATCTCTTATTATGGTCCAGGAGGTAAGGATCCGCCCTGATTTCTGCCCTAAACTCCGTGTTTTGCGGGAAATTGATCTATGAGATACTCAGGATGAAAACGCGTTTTACGGCGTCTACGATCGGACAGGAACTTGGATGGATCTGGATTCAGACGATACGCGAAGATGCTGGTCTGGAGGTGACATCCGTGGAATTAATCGATAGGAATGGGAATTAAAACTATGAGGTTACACCTTATTTGGGGCATCGCAGCGATGGCGGCCTTCGGCGTCGGTTACTTTGTCCTGCCCTCGTCATCAGAAAAAGGGCGCGTCTCTATTCCCCGGAGCGGAGAGCGGGCGGGTTCCAAATCGGGGTTGGACGATGAGAGAGATGGTTCCCGGGTTCGGAGAGGTGAGATGGCTGGCGCAGGTCTTGGGGCAGGAGCTAAAGAGGGTATTTCCAGCATCCTTTCGCAAAAAATAGTTCTTAGTGAGAGTGAGATTACAAATCTGGGGGAGACCTTCCGGGGCTCGTCTGATCCGGTAGCGAAGCGTCTGGCATTCTCCAAATTGCTACAGGGTTTAACGGCTGAAAATGCTCTACTGATCAGGGGAGAGATCGAGGGACAGGATCACCGGAGTGCTGAGTTTCAGGAATTTCACTACGCTTGGGGAGCGGTGGCCGGAGTGGACGCGATCATGTTCGGGATCGACACGGAAGAGGATGATATGAAGCCAGCTCTGGCGGGGTGGGCGGGGGTTAACCCAGGAGAGGCGATGGCATGGATCGAGGGTCTGGACATGGAAAATGATGCTCGCTTTGATCCCCTTCTCAAGGACCGGAAACTAGAGATCAACGGTTTGCGCCATCACCTTGTTTCAGGGGTCATCGAGGGCTTGGCAGATACGGACCCCGGACAGGCGGCGGAATTCGTTGAGAGGATGGTTTCCAACGGACTGGCCCACCCGGGGCACATGCATATCGTCACGGGAGAGGTGCTCCGGGCTGCGGAGAATCCACTGGAAGCGTCCACATGGGCAGACGGACTTCCGGAGGGAAGAATGCGTAATGAGGCCCTCGGTCGGGTGGCAGATCACTTTGCGGGGCGAGATCCTGCCGGCACTGCCCAGTGGGCTGAGGGATTTGTGAGTGAACCTGGAATGGAGAGAGTCTTTTGGGAAGTGGGCGCGAACTGGGCTGGGCGAGACCCTGAGGCAGCTTTGAATTGGGCTACCAACCTGCCCGAGGGCGAAAACCGGCAGGTCGGCATGAGGGGAAGTTTGAATTCATGGGCGCGCAGGGACCCGACGGCAGCAGGAGAGTATCTTCAGAAGATGCCGGCTTCACCGATGCGGGACGCGGCAGTGGCAGGCTACAGTACTCATGTGGTCTGGGAAGATCCTACGGCTGCCATGAGTTGGGCGGAGTCTATTGCTGCTCCAGAACAGCGTCAGGAGGTCATGGTCGAAGTCGCTCGTTCGTGGAGGCGAAGAGGTGGTCAAGGTTTGACGGAGTGGCTCAGCGCCTCAGGGCTGTCAGCTGATGTGCAGGAATCGATCATGAGCTCAAGGGACAGGAGGCGGCGATGAAGTTGTCAGGGCTTCCGAGGAAAGCTGTGATTGCCCATCTGCCATGGGCTGTCGTCACGACCGGTGCGCTCATACTGGGAGCGCAGCTGGCGGACAACGGTCAGGACAAGGATTACCGAACGGTAAGGATTCCGAACTCCATAGAGCGGACAAATAGTTCCGGAGAAGTAGCAGAGAGCGAGGCACATGTGTATGTTCCTCTTCCCGGGGTGAAACCTACAAAGTCCGCGGACCTGGTGCCATTGGCTGGTCAGGCGAAAAGCATGACCGGGTTGATGCGGTCCAGGAATCGGCAGGCTGCTCAGCGCCTTATTGCGCGGAATGCCTCAGCTGCGATGAACCAGAGGGGGCCGCTGGGCAAAAAGGAAATCACATCCCTCGTAGCGCAGGCTGTGAAGGGTTCAAAAGCTATTGATCGCCGAAGAGCATTTGACCGGATTCTGGAGGAGATGCAGTCCTCGACCTTCAATCGGGAGCAGGCTTTCATGATGAGAGGGGCAATGGCCCAGGCTGGGGTGGATGGTAAGTTATAGCAGCTCTTTGACTATTCCTGGGGGGCGAATGATCCTGCCACTGCCATTGCCCATCTAGATGAAATCCCAGACCATTACTTCGAGGGTTTTCTGGGCAATATGATCCCGGGCCTGGCTAGCGTGGATCCACAGGCGGCCATTGAAGTGTTCTCAGGGCTCGAGCCTGCGGTGGCGTCCCGGGTGGAGAGGCGCCTTCTTGAAGGGCTGGTCGATAACGATGTCATGGTTGCAACGGATTTTATCTTTGAGACTACAGATCTGAATAATTTTGACTGGCGGCCAATGGATACCCTTACGCGTGAAATCGCACGTGACGGTGGGATGGCGGAGACTCTGGAATGGGCTGCGGAGCTTCCCGACGGACCTTTGAGGTCGAGCGCTTGGAGTGCGGCGTATGCGGCTTGGGCGTCCCAGAATCCTGAGGGAGCGATCGAGTCGATCATGGCCATGGATACCTCTCACGAGAGAAATATGGCGCTGAATGGCTTTACTGCCGCCTTTGCGCACTCAGATGGCTCTCTGGCGGTTGAGTGGGCCAATGAAATTTCCGAGCCTCGCGTCCGGGAAGGTGCCCTGATGCGGGCGTTCCGACAATTCCATCGCCAAGATCCACAGGCAGCGGCTCAATCCTTCGTTTCGATTGATCTACCGCCGAACGTCTGGCAGGAGGCGACGGGTCAGGCGTGGTCGGGCGTCAATGCAGGTGATCACGGAGGGGCTGGTGGCGCAGCTGCAGGGGGCACATCTCCTGAATCGAACTAGAGCCGGCTACTTAGTCATGAAGAAGGTGATGATGAAGCATGCAGGGCTTGGGCTCTTTTCTCAGGTGAAGAGAGAGGCGAGCATGCTCTTCATGGTGGTAGCTTTACTGGTGGGAGGCCATGCCGGAGCCAGTAAGCCTGCTCCGACTCCAGGACATCCGACCCTTCTCAGCCCTCATTCTGATCCTATCGCTGTTCATGGGGGGCAGGTATTTGTGGTGAACACGCCTGCAGACACCCTCGATGTTGTTGATGCTTCGAGCGCGCAGGTCGTTGCTCGGATCCCTACGGGAATTGATCCGGTTTCGGTAAAGGTGAGGCCCGACGGAGATGAAATCTGGGTGAGTAATCACCTTTCAGATTCGGTGAGCGTCATCGACAATAATTCGGAGAGTCCAACCTATCTTTCGATCGTTGCGACCATTCAGGATATTGACCTGAACAGGAAATCGACCCGGTTTGATGAGCCAGTGGGAATCGCTTTCGCGAATAACGCCAAAGCCTACGTAGCGCTCTCATCGACAAATCGAATTGCGGTTATAGACGTGAATTCCCGTAAAGTCGTCAGTCATCTTCATATTCCGGCCCAAGAACCGCGGGCAATGAAAGTCCGTGGTGGAAGGCTCTACGTCATCCCCTTTGAGTCCAATAACCAGACCCAGCTCTCTGGCGGAAAGCCTGAGGATCTCGATGGGAAGCTGGTTACTTTCGATGCAAGGAAGCTGGCCAGCTCCTTCGATTCGGTGGGTTTTACAGTGGATGTGGTAAAACAGCCAAAAATTCCAGATAAGGACCTCTTCATCTTCGATACGCAGACTGATAAGCTGGTGTCCACGGTGGAGACCCTGGGGACGTCCTTGTTCGGTCTGACGGTTGATGCTTCCGAGAATGTCTACGTCGCTAACACCGACGCACGAAACCACATTAACGGAAAGGCTGGAACCGCGAAGCATGGACTGAAGGAGCTGGATAATCGGCCCTACTTGAATCGAGTCACAAAAGTGTCGGCCGGAGGAGAGGTCGAGTTTTTCGAGCTCAATCCTCTGCCTCCACGACAGCCGAATCGTAAAGAAGCGGTGGCGACACCATTCGCAGTGAAAGCGAGCCGTGACGGAGATGTTCTCTTTCTGACCGGTGCCGGGAGTGATGTGCTGCTTGCTCTTTCCATGAAAACGGGCGAAGTCGTGGCCAAAGCCAAGGTAGGCTCGGTTCCCAGGGGCGTCGCGCTGGAAGAAGACGCCAGTGGTAAGCCGGTTAGGGCATGGGTGATGAACGCTGTCTCAAACAGTGTGTCAAAAGTTGCGATTGCGGGGAACTCAGTGCTACAGGTAGAGCAGACCATCCAGCTCCATGATCCAACTCCACCCGTTTACAAGGAGGGACGGATGGCCTTTAACACGGCGCGGGCCTCTTCGAATGGGACGTTTTCCTGTGCCAGTTGTCATGCGGACGGTCATACCGACCACCTCCTCTGGGTTCTTGATACGCCGCATCTCGTGGGTGCGGATCAGATCGAGCCTCGCCTTTCACAAACCTTGCGCGGTCTTCGGGGGACCGCGCCATATCACTGGGACGGAGTTCCCGGTGATCCCTACGGGGGACGCAATGCGGCCTCGCGAAAGCATCTCCCTCCGAACGCAGATATCAACAAGCCGGAAAGCGCAGTCCGCCACGTGATTGATGGTTCGATGGCTACGACGATGCTCGCACATGGTAGCGAGGTGACGAACGACGAGGAAAAACCGGGATATCTGACCGCCAGGGAGAGGGATGCCATGGCGGTGTTCCTTCTCAACCTGTCCCATATGCCAACCAGAGGGCGGGCTTACAGTGATCGGCTTTCCGAAAAGGCCCTGACGGGATTTGAGCGGTTTCACGTCACGGGAGCCCGGGACCGGAAGAATCTGAATACCAGTGTCTGTGGGAGTTGCCACACCCTGCCGTATCTTGCGACGGATCAGGAGTCGATGAACGTTCCCAGTTTCCGGGGGGCTCTTGATCGGTTCATCACTCAGGCGCAGGGGCGTAATAGTGTAATCGACCTCGGTGGAGTTCAGGAGGTGGCGGAGGATGGATTTCCCGAGGAGGAAGTCTGGAAAAGGATGCTGAACATGGGTGAGCATGGGAGGCTTTGGCCGGTGATCGATATGTTCAAGGAGTCCAGCATGGGTTTTTCCGGGGCTTTCGCCAGACAGGTAACCTTGAGCGCGGAAACTTCAGAGAATTTGCTTACTCAGGACATCGTCTCCGCCCTCGAACGGAGCGCACGAGAGGGAAGCGTTGTGCTGGGAGTGAATGGATGCTTTCACGGTTCTGAGGGCACTCGACGTGTGAAGTTCTACTTTGCTGAAGGAGCTTATCATGCGATGGGGGGAGGACCGGTCCTGAGCCGGAAGGAGCTGTTTGAGCTCGCTACGGCTGAATCATTTACGGGAACATTCACCGGATACCATGGAGAGGACGTGATCTCACCTCCGCCAGCGCTTTGGACCGCTGGAGTCTTGCACAAGCAGCGAGGCGCACAGCTCTTCCCGCGAATCAATGAGAAGCAGCGTTCCATGACTATCAGCGCTCTTTATCTGAGAGACGGAGCGAGTCTTCTGGTAGATGGCAAAAAAGTGCGAGGAACGATTGAGGAAGCGGGAAAGGATCTCGTGGAGATTCGGTTAGAGAGCCTCCCGGAAAAGGGCCTTCGAATGCTGCAGGTGCAGAATCCGGGAAGCTACTTGAGTAATGAGTTCATCTTCTTCGTAGAGTCCGAGGACGAAGCGGTAGAGCGTTATCAGAAAGAGCCTGATTATCATCTTACCACCGTTCTGAACTCTGCCCTGATCAATAATCATCCAGCAGAGGCGAGGATCCTGATGGATGCAGGAGCAGATTTAAACATGCCCCATGAGCATTTTAACAAGGAACGGCCACCGCTCATTATCGCTGCGCATTATGGAAGGACCTTGATGGTGAAGGAGCTACTGAGGCGTGGAGCAGATCCGAATATCCGAACCAAGAATGGGGACACGGCCTTGCACCGGGCTGCTCATATGGGACGACTGGAAATCTGCATTATGCTGCTGCGAGCGGGTGCCGACCCGTCGCTTGTCGACAATAAGGAAAAACGCCCGGTAAATCTGATTGGTCACTTCAACAGACCCGGGCATTTCGAGAAATACCATGCCCCTCACAATGTGAATTTGACCCTCGATCACCGACGCTATCTCCGCGAGAGCCCGGCGGTGAGAAAGGTATTGGAGTCCTCTGCATTCAAAAAGCGCCCGAATGTGGTTCTGCTGCTGGCTGACGACCTCGGCTCCAAGGATATTGGGTGTTACGGGGGGCCTGTACATACGCCTGCCTTGGACAAACTGGCGGCGCGTGGAGTCCGCTTTCGTAACTTTCATGCAGGAGCCCCGGTGTGCTCGCCCTCAAGGGCCACCTTCCTCACGGGACGGCAGCATTTGCGCACCGGAGTGTATCACGTGATTCAGGATCATGAGCATGACATGCACCTCTTGGAGAGAGAGGTGACGATCGCCGAGTTACTCAGATCCAATGGCTACCAGACTGTGCATCTCGGTAAGTGGCACGTTGGTGCTCCTTTTCGGGGGAGAGATAAGCCCAGTCTGAACGACCACGGTTTTGATTACTGGTTAGCCACTGATAATAACGCCAGTCCGAGCCATCGAAACCCGTCTAACTTTTACCGCAATGGTAAGAGAGTAGGAAAGCTGGAGGGGTATGCCTGTCAGATTCTCGCCGACGAGGCGATCATGTGGCTTGAGAAAGAACGAAATAAAGAGGCCCCGTTTTTCCTCAATATCTGGTTCCAGGAACCCCACGATCCAATTGCGGCTCCGGATGAGATCGTGGCTCGCTATGGGGCCCTAGACGATCCAGCTGCCATCTATTCTGCGACCATCGAGAATACGGACCGTGCTATCGCCCGTCTGGTCGCCAAACTTGAGGAGCTAGGGGAGCTGAACAATACTCTGATTGTCTATACTTCTGACCACGGAAGCTACCGGGAAGATCGGAATGGAGGTCTCCGTGGTAACAAGGGATCGCAGTTTCAGGGAGGACTTCTCACTCCTGGTATTTTCTTCTGGCCAGATGGGTTTGACGGTCAGCGGCTGGAAGACCAACCAGCGGGATCTGTCGATCTGCTGCCAACCT
Organism: Roseibacillus sp.; assembly: GCA_002709915.1. Taxonomy (GTDB): domain Bacteria; phylum Verrucomicrobiota; class Verrucomicrobiia; order Verrucomicrobiales; family Akkermansiaceae; genus Roseibacillus_B. Next base: position 60,904 of record PARF01000062.1, read on the forward strand.
TGTGCGGGCTTCTCCGGGTGGCTCGGCCTCGCGGCGTTCATCTGGATGGTAGCGATCTGTCTCCTTTGCTGACCAAGTCTGGTAAGTTCGAGCGGAGCCAGCCTCTCTTCTGGAGCTGGCCGACGGGGCAGCCGAGTGCTTCAGTCAGGGAGGGTAATTATACCCTGATGGGATACCGGGCGCACGAATACAGGAGTAAAAAGGACCGAGAAACGATCGAGATGTTGGTGAAGCGCATTCATCCCCTCGTGGAGAAAGAGATGAAGCGCAAGGTTGGGAGACGAGAGCTCTTTTCTCTGATTTTCAACAGTAGTTTTAAAGCTCGCTCTACTGAGACTCTGCGGCGGGAACTTGTTCAAAGGAATGGATTTCAGGAATCGTGGAGTAAAGCGATCAAGGAGAAGGCGGTAAATTTCAGAAAGTTTGAGCTGTATGATTTGAAGAGTGACCCCCGGCAGCTCACGAATATCGCCACCAGAGAACCCGAAATAACGGAACGCTTGAAGAGGGAGTTACTGCGAATCAATGCCAGTGTCCTTGCTGATGCTCCGATCTGGGGCGATCAGAAAATGGAGTTGAATAAAGAGAATGAGACCTTGGAGCAGTTACTCGTCAGGTTGAGCAGCCATGATCTTCCTGCCGCCTATAAGGTTGCCGTGCATCAGAAGTATGTCGACCGGCGGATTGCGGAGATGGAGCCCACTCAGAGGCCACTGGTTGGGGCGCTCTGGAAGGAACAACAGCGTCTGCACCCGAATATGAAAAATCGGGGCCACTCATTTATCCGAATTCTCGAGTATGTCGCTGGCGGAGGACAAATACCCAGAAAGCGAGAAGAGCGTGACGAGTGACCTCGTCAGGAGGGCTACATCCAGTTCGTCGGGGGTCGGGATTGAACTGGCGGATCGGGAGGGATTCGAACCCTCGATACCCTTTTGGGGTATACTCCCTTAGCAGGGGAGCGCTTTCGACCACTCAGCCACCGCTCCGTTGATCGAATTGAATTTGGTAATGTGCGAAGAGGGAAACCACAGGGAGAGAGTTTCG
>PARF01000063.1 GCA_002709915.1 Roseibacillus sp.
CCAATGACCCGCACGAGGTCTCCCGTGTGTTCCAACCTGAGGAAGTACCAATCCCTGGATTCCTCTTTGATCATCCCGACGTCCGCAAGGAACTCGCCCTCTACTATAGCTCCGTTCGACGGGCGGATGACGCGGTCGGCGCCATCCTGCAGGCCCTCGAGAACTCTGGCCATGCTGATGACACGATCGTGATGTTCCTCAGCGATCACGGCATGCCCCTGCCATTTGCCAAGACCCANCTCTANCACCACAGCACNTGGACNCCATGGATCATCCGCTGGCCGGGCGTNACCAANGCNGNTTCNGTCAATNATNNCNACATGATCTCNGCGGTCGACATGCTCCCCACNATGCTGGAAATGGCCNNCCTGGAGATTCCAGCTGGCCTTGATGGCTCCTCCTTTGTCCCCGTCATCAAGGGGCAGGAGCAGAAAGGGCGCGAGGCNGTNTTCAAGGTCTACAACGANAATGCCGGNGGNAACCGGCACCCCATCCGGGGGCTNCAGACCAAAACCCACCTCTATCTTTTCAANCCCTGGTCAGACGGNACNAATATTTTCANGACNGCNACCAACGGAACCGCNACCTANCGCCTGATGAANAAGNTGGCGCCNTCCNACANNAANATCGCNGCCCGNCTNGCGACCATGGATCACNGGACNGTGGAAGAGCTCTANGATATNGAAAAGGATCCTGACTGCCTCAACAACCTCGCCCGGGACGANGCCTCCCAGGTTATCAAGGGTCGTCTGCAAGACCGCCTNCGCAGGTTCATGGAGGACACCAATGACCACGCCCTCACGCCTTTCCTCAAACGCGATGATCCCGCCGCCCTCGCAGTCTACATGAAGAAGGTGCAGGACGANTCCCTCCAGCGCCGGGCTACCCGCCGCAAGGGAGGNAACAAAAACAAGACGAATAAGAAGCGCCCCAAGAAAAAGGTGCCCTGACCTCAGGTTTCCCACCTCTGCAGTTCCACGATATTGCCTTCGGGATCCCGGAGGTAGATCATCTCGACCTGTCCGCCCTCGCTTGTTTCGAAGACGGTTAACTCCCCGTAGGCCAACCCTCCTGCGGCCAGGAATTCGTCCCGCGCCGCCTTCACGTCGTCCACCTCAAAGGCAATGTGAGCAAACCCAGGTCTATTGATCTGTGGCTCNTGTGATGTTCCCCCCGGGTGGTACTCGAAGATCTCCAGCGTCGGTCCGCCCTCGTCGTATCCCGGCAACTGCAGGTGCATTCCCTGCAGGGTTGCCCCCGGAAGCGCGGTTGCGGCCTCAAGATGTGCTCCACGATAATCCCGCTCCGGCGGGAGTGGAATGCACCCGAGGACCCTNNCGTAAAACTGCGCCAGCTTTCTCCAGTCCCTCGCAACCAGATTGACATGAGCATACCTTGCCTTCATGCGCTCCAAGCAAGAGCAGCAAGCCCCGGAAGACAATCGAACGATTCTTCTTTCGAAATGACAGGCCATTCGCTGAGGTGGAGCCCACGCATGAAGCCACTCACCCTCTTTGCCCTCCTGTTCGCCTTTCAGCCGGCCATCACGCTCGCCAAGCCCAATATCGTTGTCATCCTCGCTGATGACATGGGTTATGGCGACGTGGGCGTTCTCAATCCACAATCCAAGATTCCTACTCCCCATCTGGATGGTCTTGCTCGTTCCGGAGCAACCTTCCTCGATGCCCACAGTGGCTCCGCCGTCTGCACCCCCACCCGCTACGGCCTGCTCACCGGCCGCTACTGCTGGCGCTCACGCCTGAAGAGCGGGGTCCTGTTCCCACCCCGCGACAAGCCGCTCATCGAAGACGACCGCCCAACCATCGCCAGCTATCTCAAGGATCATGGATACCGGACTGCCATGGTCGGAAAATGGCATCTTGGCATCGAGTGGGCCCGAAACGCACAGGGCAAGGTCATCTTCGACGAGCCCTTCACTAATGGCCCAATTGAGAAGGGCTTTGAGCAGTGGTTCGGTATCGCTGCGTCTCTCGATATGGTTCCCTACGTTTACCTGCGCGACCACCAGGCGGTGGCCAAGTGTANNACCANCCAGAAAGCCATCGGATTCCCCAAGTATGTTCGCTCGGGCCCCCGGGACCCCAACTTTGACCCCGGTGACGTCCTCGACGACCTCGCCACGGAAGCGGCCGCCTTCATCAAAAAGGCCACCACCCCGGACAAACAGGACCCGGCCGCCCGCAAACCCTACTTCCTCTACATGCCCCTCACCGGNCCCCACAAGCCGGTCTGGCCCCATGAACGCTTCGTCGGAAAGACCAAGCTCGGACCCTACGGGGACTTCATCNACCAGGTCGACTANACCGTAGGTGTCGTCCTCAAGGCCATTGCGGACTCCGGGCAGGGCGACAATACCCTCGTGATCTATACCAGCGACAACGGGTCCTTCATGTATCGGCGCAAGGAGGGACAGAATCATCACCTTAACGACGACACGGATCAGGGCTACCGCCCCGCAGACCATTCTGCCAACCTTCACTGGCGCGGAACCAAGGCCGACGTCTGGGAGGGAGGACACCGGGTCCCTTTCTTTATCCGCTGGAAGAAGGGCGGAATCGAGGCGGGCACGCAGGTTCCAAGGGTCACGTGCCATACCGATATCTTTGCCACGATTGCTGAAGCCGTAGGTCAACCCGTCCCCACAGGATCCGCTCAGGACAGCTTTTCGTTTTTGCCGGCCGCCCGGGGAAAGACTGAAACGAAACCCAGGCCAGGTGTGATCAACCACTCCGCATCCGGCATCTTTGCGATCCGGAGAGGCCCATGGAAACTGGTCGCCGGCAATGGGTCAGGCGGCAGGCAGGGCCCGAGAGGCAAGCCCTTCCAGAAGCCCTACCACCTCTACAATCTCGCAGAAGACCCCGAAGAAGCCACCAATCTAGTCGAGAGCAAGGCCTCCATTGCTGCCGACCTGGAGGCGGAACTCACCCGTATCCGTAATGCCNAATAACATTATCAAGGCCACGGCAGGCTTTTTCTCCTTGGAGAACAAGTCCTTCAACCACTACTCGTAACTTTAATCTAATGAAACGACTCCTCTGCCTCCTCTGCCTCCTCAGCTGTCTTTCTGCCCCTGCCATCGCCAAGGCGCCCAATGTCATTCTGGTCATTACCGATGATCAGGGGTACGGCCCAGTTGGCCGCCACGGACACCCGTGGATCCAAACCCCCAACCTCGATGCTCTTTACGACAAGAGCGCGCGGTTCACTCGCTTCCTTGTCAGTCCTACCTGCTCCCCCACCCGGGCCGCAATCATGACTGGCCGCCACCCCCTGAAGAACGGGGTCTCTCATACCATCCTCGAGCGCGAGCGCATGACGCTGGAGGCCACCATCCTGCCTCAGGTGCTCAAGGGCGCCGGCTATACTTCCGGAATTTTCGGAAAGTGGCACCTCGGGGACGAAGACCCTTATCAGCCCCACAAGCGCGGCTTTGACGAAGCCTTCATCCACGGTGCCGGAGGTATCGGGCAAGCCTACAACTGTTCCTGTGCGGANGCCCCGGGTAACAAGTATTTTGATCCCGTGGTTCGCCATAATGGATCGTTCGTGAAGACCAAGGGTTACTGCACNGACATCTTCTTCACCGCTGCCCTTGGATGGATCAAATCCGTGAAGGACGAGGAAGCTCCGTTCTTCGCCTACATTACCACCAATGCTCCCCACGGCCCATTTATCGCTCCNCCCTCTAATACCAAGCGCTTTACGGACCTCGGCTTCGGGACGAGGCAAGCCGGCTTCTACGGCATGATCGAGAATATCGACGAGAATATGGGCCGCCTCCACACCATGCTGGAAAAATGGAACCTCTACGAAAACACCATCGTCATCTTCATGTCGGACAATGGCATGACTGGCGGCGGGGGGGGGCGGCCCGGCAAGGAACTCGCCAAGGGGTATTCTTTCTTCAATGCAGGCCAGAAGGGACTAAAGGGGTCCGTGGACGAAGGGGGCGTCCGGGTGCCTTTCTTCATCCGCTGGGACGGAAAATACAAGCCCCGTGACGTCAAAGAACTTTCCGCGCATATTGATATTTTGCCCACCCTTGCTGCAGTCGCGGGAGCCAAACTCCCTGAAGACCAGGTCGAGGGTCGTAGCCTGCTCCCCCTGCTCCTTGGACAGAAGATCAAGCTCGCAGACCGCTACCTCTTTTCCCAGAAGGCCCGCTGGCCGACCGGATCTGAACCTGACAAGCACCAGTGGAATAACTTCGCAGTACGAAACGAACGGTTTCGTCTGGTTGGCAACCAGCTCTTTGACCTGCTCGCAGACCCGGCCCAGCAGAACGACGTAGCCGCCGAGCATCCGGAGGTTGTGGAGCGGATGCGCGCGGCCTACGACGAGTTCTGGAAGGAAGCACGTCCCCTGATGGTTAACGAGAAAGCTCCCATGTCTAAAACCCGCCCCTTTCATGTTTGGTACAAACAGCAGCTGGAACGAGGAGGCATCCCAATGTGGTCCCCGCCGCAACTCTGAGAATTGCGGGCTCCCATCAGCGTAGACGTCCCCAGGCTATTCTTCCCCTGATGGGGTAATTAATCAGACCAATTACCACGTCGGACAGACGGATTCGCTGCACGCTATGGATTGAAGACATGTCGGGACCGGGTATAGTGACGTTCAGCCCTTTCCGCCACTTCGGCTTATGCGACCCCTGAAACTCCTTTGCGCTCTGGCGCTCGCCCCCCTGTGTTCTCTCAGCGCCGCCCCGCTGATAAGCGAGTTCATGGCAGACAACAAATCTGCGCTCTACGATGAAGATGGAGATTCGAGCGACTGGATTGAACTCTTTAACCCCGGGCCTGCCACTCAGGACCTCGGAGGCTACTTCCTGACCAATGATTCTGCTGAACTGACGCGATGGGAGATCCCCTCTCCAACGATTCTACCCGTCGGAGGAACCTTGCTCATCTTCGCCTCCGGCAAAGATCGCAGAGTGGGAGAGCTCCACACCAACTTCCGCCTGGGCAGATCTGCAGGGGGATACCTTGGTCTCATTGATCCCGATGGCCAGAACGCCACTCAGGAATACGTGGACTATCCGGAACAATTTGAGAATTTTTCGTACGGTCTGGCACAGACCGGGACTTCCTCTACCGAAATCCTGGTTCCCGAGAACAGTGCCTGTCGCATTCTCGTTCCCACTGGCGATATCGGAAATTCATGGCGCAATTCCAACTTTGACGACAGCGCCTGGACGAATGCGACCACCGGGATCGGATACGAGCGTAGTGGCGGATACGAGAACCTTTTCGGCAGCCAGGGGGATGTCGAAGATTTGACCTATGGCACGAACGCTACCGTTTACATCCGGATTCCGTTTTCGTCCGCAATCGAGGAAGGATTGTCTTCCCTCACCCTCCGCATGAAATATGACGACGGGTTCATCGCGTATCTAAACAATACGGAGGTCGCCTCTGCAAATCGCCCTGCCGGTGCTCCAACATGGAATTCCAATGCTGGAGACGATCACTCAGATGGTGAAGCCGTAACTTTCGAGGATACAGATATCACTCAGTATGCCGACCTGCTGGAAGCTAATAATGTCCTAGCGATTCATCTGCTCAACGTAAGCACGACCAGCTCGGACCTTCTTTGCCTGCCACGCCTTGACGCGGACGTTGTCAGCGAACCAGATCTTGGAGAAGCGGGCTATTTTCAACAGGCTTCTCCCGGACGGAGCAACGGCACAGATCAGGGGCTTCCTTCGGGACCTGTAGAATTCAGCCTCTCCGGGCGGGGATTCACTGGATTCCTCTCGGTCGCCCTGAGCACAAACTCCCCTGCTGCGCAGATCCGCTACACCACCAACGGCAATATTCCGACAACCTCTTCATCGCTCTATATTTCGCCTATAACCATTTCCTCGTCCACCCTCCTACGAGCCCGGACCTTCGAGGCAGGAAAGGCTCCGGGCCAAGTCGCTGAGTGCGGCTACATTGAACTCAGCAGTGACGCACGAAGCTTCAGCTCTGATATTCCAGTCGTGGTAATGGAGCGCTTTTCTGGTGGAACCAGCGCAGCCAACGGGAAGGCCTTCACTTTCTTCGCCTTCTTCGAACCAGATCCTCGCACCGGAAGAACAACCCTGAACGGTCCCTACTCCCTCGGAACCCGAGGGGGGTGGAAAATTCGCGGCTCTTCCTCGACCGGTTTCCCTAAAAAGGCCTACAGCATCGAGGCTTGGAATGAGGCAAACCGAAACAAGGACATTTCTCCTTTCGGATTCCCAGAAGAATCCGACTGGATCCTCAATGCCCGCTCAACCTTCGATCGCTCCCTCATGCGAAATGGGCTACCCTATGAACTGAGCAACCAGCTTGGCCGTTACGCCGTTCGCACACGCTTCGTCGAACTGTTCAAGAACGATAATGGAGGTAACCTCTCCTTTAGTAACGACTATGATGGTATCTACACCTTCATGGAAAAAATCTCCCGGGATCCTGAGCGGGTCGCCGTGGAACGCCTCCCTGCCAGCGTTAACAGTGAACCGGGTATCGCGGGGGGATACATGCTCAAGATCGACCGGTTAGACCCGGGAGATTCCGGTCTTAACGCAGGGGGCCGCACCCTTGGCTGGGTCTATCCGAAGGAGAACGAGGTTACGAGCTCACAGGCATCTTGGATTCGAGACTATATAAACGCCATGAATGCGGCTCTTGAAGCGCCGGACTACGCCGATCCTGTCACCGGATACGCCCGATACATTGACGTCGATTCGTGGATCGATCATCACCTTCTCAATGTTCTTACCTTGAACGCCGATGCACTCCGACTGAGCACCTATTTTCACAAAAAGCGAGAGGGCAAGATCGAGTATGGTCCGATCTGGGATTTTGACAGATCGATGGATTCAACAGACAGCCGGGACGACAATCCCTCCTCATGGTCTGGAGGAACAAATTACTTCACCTTCCCGTGGTGGAACCGACTCTTTTCGGACGAGAACTTCTGGCAAAAGTACATCGATCGCTATTTTGAGCTCAGAGACGGACCCTTTGCCACCTCCAATGTCCACGCGATCATTGACCAGATGGCTGCTACACTTAACGAAGCTCAGACCCGCAATTTTCAACGCTGGTCAGACCAGCCAAGATTCGGTGGATACAATGGAGAGGTCAACCACCTCAAGAATTGGCTCGCCACAAGATTGAGCTGGATGGACGAACAATTCGCACCTCGGCCATCCTCCAGCCGGGCGAGTGGTGCCTATCCCGCAGGCACTACGATTTCTCTCAGCGCCTCGCTTAGAGGAAATCAGAAAATCTATTACACGATGGACGGGAGCGATCCAAGACCCTCGACGACTGGAGAGGCTCTTGAGGGAACTATCCTTCTGGACGAGTCCCAGACTATCCGGGTTCTTGCGCCTGCCAGCAATATAGGAGCCGCTTGGCAAGGAGGGAGCGAACCATTCAACGACAACGGGTGGCGGGCAGGAACCAACGGAGTCGGATATGAGAGAAGTAGCGGCTACGAGCCCTATATCAACGTGGACGTCGAGAACGCCATGTCGGACAGAACCAGCTGCTACATTCGCATTCCTTTCAATGTCGCCGCCAATGACATCGCTGGCTGGAATTTCATGTCGCTTCAGATGCGATACGATGATGGTTTTGTCGCCTACCTCAACGGTATCCGGATAACCTCCGCCAATGCCCCGGCCAACCCCACTCATCTCTCCTCCGCGACTCAGACCAACGATGACGGATCAGCTACCACTTTTGAAAGTTTCAATGTCACTGCGGCCCTTAGCTCCCTGCGAGCTGGGCCGAACATCCTCGCGATTCATGCCCTCAACGAAAGCACCGGGAGTAGCGATTTCCTCAATCAGGCACGACTGATCGCCGGGTTCGATGAAGGTGGTGGCGGTGGTGTTGCAGGAATCGAATATACAGGCCCAATCACCCTGAATGCCACTACCCGACTGGTTGCAAGGGTTTATGACCCTTCAGGGGGAAATTCTACAAGCTCGGGACAGACCCCCGTAGGCACCGGCTGGAGCGCGCCACTTGAGCGGGAGTATCTTGTCAACGAGATGCCAGCGGGGCCTTCTGACATCATTATTTCGGAGATTATGCACGAGCCCTACGATCTGGGAGACTCCGTGACGGAAAAAGGTGCATTCGAGTGGATCGAAATTCTTAACACCTCTGCTGGTCCAGTTTCCCTGAGTGATGTGCGCTTCACGGAGGGGATCAACTTTGTGTTCCCGGGGCTGACACTAAACCCCACCGAGCGCGCTGTTGTGGTGAAAGATCTGGCCGCCTTCCGGGACATTTACGGTTTCGGCAGGGACATTATCATAGCTGGAGAGTTTGAGCTTTCACTCGATAACGAAGGAGAGCAGCTGGTTCTCCAAACCAGGAGTGGCGAAGTCATTCAGGACATTTCTTATGCCTCAGATAATTCGTGGCCACGCAAAGCGGGTGATGGATACTCTCTGGTCTACAATTCTGGCGATCCGACAGAGGGGAGAAACTGGACTGTAAGCCGTAGCGTCCTTGGGTCACCCGGAACTCTGGATCCCGGGGAGGCAGAAGTCCCGGATGTTCTCGTGAACGAAATTGTGGCTAATTCAGTGAACCCACTGGTCGACAGCATCGAGCTCTACAACCCGGGCGATGCCGATGTGTCCATCGGGGGATGGTTTCTCACCGATGATCTCAGTCAGCCTAGAAAGTTTCAGATTCCCCTCGGGACAATCATTGCCGGAAACGGTTTTGCCAGCTTCACGGAACTGGAATTCAACTCGACCCCCGGGGTGGATCCCAGTTTTGCTCTCGACTCCAATGGCGAGGAAGTCTTTCTCGTTGCCGTAGATGCATCCGGAGCCCGGCTGGATTACGTTGCGGGCTTCAGTTTCGATGACTCCTCCGCGGGTATTCCCTTTGGACGACATGAAATCTCGACCGGAGAAGTTCAGATTGCGCCCCTGATCCTGCCGACTCCTAACGCGTCCAATGCGACCCCTGTTTCCGGCCCGCTCGTGATAACAGAGCTGATGTATCATCCCTCAGCCTTTGAGGCTGAATTCATCGAAATTCAAAACGTTTCCACTCAACCTGTAGCTCTTGCCGGCGCAGAGATCAGTGGGGTTGGCTATATTTTCGACAGCGAGGCGCCTGACCTTCTTCCAGGAGAAATCCTCATTGTGAGTGACCTCGATCCCACCACCTTCAGGAACACCTACAATGTCCCCGTCACCGTCGAAATCTATGGCCCCTACCCGGGCAGGCTGGATAACGGAGGAGAGCGCCTGCGCCTCCTTCTCCCCGAACAAAGCGGGATTCCTGAAAGCCCCCTACTTTTGGTTGCAACGGATACGGTCATCTACTCCGATGACCCGCCATGGTCCTCTGCTGCTGATGGCCAAGGATACTCTCTGGAAAGAGCCGTGACAGCAGGATACGGGAGCGAACCTCTGCACTGGAGAGACTCTGCTAACCCTGGGGGGTCTCCCGGTATCGCAGACGCGCCCCCTCCCTCCGACTGGCGTGACCAGTTCTTCAGCGCGGAAGAGCTCAATGATTCGCTTCTATCAGATACGCTGGCGGATGCCGACACGGATGGCCTCTCCAATGCCCTGGAGTATCTACTCGGATCTGATCCCCGCGATAATGCATCACGTGCACCCCTCAAAGTTTCCCTGATCGAACTGCAGGGGCAGACCTTTGTTGAACTTTCCCATCCGCTGCGGGACGGCGTCACTGAATTCAGCGCGCAGATCGAAAAATCCTCCGAACTGGAGAGCTGGAATGCCACTGACGATACTATCGTCCAAATCTCTAATAGCTCCAATGGCGATGGAACAACAACCGCCATCTACCGGGGGAGCGACCCCGTGGACCCCTCCAGCGACCTTTACTTCCGCATCCGTCTCGTCACAACCCCTTGAAAAACACAGAAGATCACGGGGCCAGAAACGAGCCTCTCTCTCATCGCTGACGCATCGCTCCCCTCCTCGGAATTACGCTGAGATCTCCATTCACCCACTTTATGCGGCATTTCCCCGCTTCCGGTTTGGGGTGGCATCCTTGCGGGATGTGTAATAACCATTTTCCGCTAATGAGGATCATACCCATTCTTCTCTCCGCAGTAGCCATCCCGGCAACGGCCATGGAGGAGATTGATTTTAATCGCGATATCCGCCCCATCCTCTCGGATCGCTGCTTCAAGTGCCATGGTCCTGATGCGAGCAATCAGAAGTCGGACTTCAGGCTCGATTCGCAGGACAACGCACTCAGAGACCTCGGAGGCTACGCCGGTATCAAGGCAGGCAACCTCGAGGAGAGCGAAATGCACCATCGGATCTGGAGCACAGACAGCGAGGACGTCATGCCCCCTCCCGAATCTAAACTCAGTCTCAACGGAAAGGAGAAAGCCCTACTTGACCGCTGGATCAGGGAAGGTGCAACCTATGACACTCATTGGGCTTTCAAGAGCATTCCTGCCAAACTTCAGACCCCAGATTCAAAGTCACTGAAATGGGGGATTTCTCCGGTTGACTCTTTCATCGCAAAGGAACTTCAAAGAGCAGGTCTTACGCCCAACCCGGAAGCCTCCCGGAGAAGCTGGCTGCGCAGGGTAACGTTCGACATCACGGGGCTCCCCCCGACTCTGGCCGAGCTCGATGCCTTCCTCACTGATAAGTCCCCAGCATCTTATGAGAAAGTTGTCGAACGACTTCTGGCAACCGGGGCTTATGCTGAGCGCATGACGAGCGAATGGCTCGATGTCGCCCGCTACTCGGACACTTACGGGTATCAGGTTGATAGAGATCGCTTCGTCTGGCCGTGGCGGGACTGGGTAATCAATGCCTTCAGGCAAAACATGCCTTACGATCAGTTCATCACGGAGCAGATAGCAGGTGATCTGCTCCCCAACGCCACCAAGTCACAGATTCAAGCTACAACATTCAACCGACTCCATCCACAAAAAGTCGAAGGAGGCAGCGTCCCTGAAGAGTTCAGAATCGAGTATGTTGTCGACCGTCTCCACACCTTCGGAACCGCGTTTCTGGGGCTCACTCTGGAGTGTTCGAGATGTCACGATCACAAGTATGATCCCATCACGATGAAGGACTACTACAGTCTGAGCTCCTTCTTCGCTAACATCGATGAAGCGGGCCTCTATTCCTACTTCACTCCATCGATCCCAACCCCGACCATGCTCCTCACATCTGACGAGCAAGACACGCAGATCGCAGAAAAAGACGCCGCCATAGCAGCATCACTCCGAGCCGTCTCTGCCGAGAGTGCGCAGGGCGAAAACGCCTTCTCCGAGTGGCTGGCAAATCGTCCTGCGGATTTCCAGTGGGCCGGACTTGAGGCCCACGTCTCTTTCGATGGGCGTCAGGGGGGAAATCTTCCTGATGGCGTCCGCAAGGATAAGCCCACAAAGACAAGCGGCAACAACAAGTCGGTTGAAGGAGTTCGCGGTCAGGGGCTGCAACTCACCGGAGACGACGCAGTTCATGTCCAGGGAGCTGGAGCCTTTCGCCGGACCCAGCCCTTCTCGATCGGTATGTGGGTTAATACCCCGAAGGAATTTGAGCGTGCGGTCATCTGGCGACGGTCTAAGGCCTGGACTGATGCGGGGAGCCGGGGATACGAACTTCTTCTACTTGATGGAAAACCCAGTGCGGCACTTATCCACTTCGATCCCGGCAACTCAATTCGGGTAACCGCCAAAAATTCCCTTCCTCCCAATGCGTGGCACCACGTCACTGTCACCTATGATGGATCGAGTTCCGCCAGGGGCCTCCGACTGTGGTTGAATGGAAAGCCCATGGCCTCAACAATCGTTCGCGACAAGCTAACGAAGAACATCGAGGGAGGAGGAGATCCAGACCTTCGTCTCGGAGAGCGCTTCCGCGACGTGGGATTCAAGCAGGGCAAGGTTGATGAGCTTCATGTTTTCAAGCGGGAGCTCACTGCCATCGAGGTTGCGCACCTCTACGACGGAGAGAGCCTCTCGCAGGCTCTGGCAACTCCGCTCAAATCGATTACCCCGCAGTTAAGGACAGAGTTGCGGAGCTACTTCCTCGCAGCCATGCACCCTCCTTACATAAAAGCCCTTCAAGATCTCCAGAGCGCTCGCGACGCCAAGCGAAGTCTCATAGAGCCCATCCGCGAAATCATGGTGATGAGACAGCTTGAAAAACCTCGCCAGTCCTACATCCTTGACCGGGGTCTTTACCATGCAAGGGGTGAGCCCGTTGACTTTGACACTCCTCAGGTTCTGCCGCCTTTTCCAGAGGATCAGCCACGCAATCGCCTCGGACTTGCTCGCTGGCTCACGTCTCCTGAGCATCCCCTGACCGCAAGAGTCACCGTTAATCGCTACTGGCAGCTATTCTTTGGGAACGGCCTCGTGCGGACTCCCGAGGATTTTGGGAGTCAGGGCAAGCCTCCGAGCCATCCTGAACTACTGGACTGGCTCGCCCGCGACTTTATCCAGAATGGCTGGAATCTCCATCATCTCATCAAGCGGATCGTCCTCTCTGCCACGTATAGACAGAGCTCCGTCGCCCTTGCAGAAAGCCGGGAGAAAGACCCCGAAAATATTTACCTTGGGCGGGGGACCACGGAGCGCCTTTCCGCGGAAATGATCAGGGACAATGTTCTCGCCCTGAGTGGACTCCTCGTCAACAGATCGGGAGGGCCCTCGGTGAAGCCCTATGAAGTAGCGGTCTCATTCAAACCATCAAATCCCGGCAAGGGTAGCGACCTCTACCGGCGAAGCGTTTACACCTGGTGGAAACGAACAGGGCCTGCACCTGTGATGATGACCCTCAACGCTTCCAAACGGGATGTCTGCCGGGTCCGGCGCGAAGTTACCTCCTCCCCGCTACAGGCTTTCGTCCTCCTGAACGGCCCACAATTCATGGAAGCCGCCCGCGTGATGGCGGCGAGGCTTCTCGAAAAGCACCCGGACTCTCCAGACGCTCTGGCAAAGGAAGCATTCCGCTCCTTTACGAGTCGCTTTCCCAAGGAAAGGGAGCAAGAAGTCCTTCTCAAACTCCACGCGCAACAGCTTGCTCACTACAAAGCCAACCCCGAACAGGCGAAGGGGTTTCTCGGCATCGGTGCTTCCCCCGAAGCGAAAGGCATTCCTCCACACGAGGTCGCTGCCGCAGCTATTCTGATCAATACAATCATGAACCTCGATGAGGCTGTTTCCAAGCGATGAGAACGATTCACTCCCCCAGTTGCAGTGGCTTTGAGAGCCCGATCGGGCTCAGCCGAAGAAATGCACTACAATCCTTTGGAATGGGTCTGGGTTTTCTTGCCCTTGCAGATCTGGTTTCTGGCGAGCAGGCTCCCAAAACACCCCGGCCCAAGACTCCCCCTGCGAAAGCGAAGAGAGTCATTTTCCTGTTTCAGGCTGGAGGCCCCTCTCAGATTGACCTCTACGACTGGAAGCCTCAGCTGAAGGCAGACTCTGGCAAGGAACTCCCTGCTTCTATCCGTATGGGACAGCGCCTTACCGCGATGTCGGGAAACCAGGCCAGCCTGCCCCTCGTCGGCACTCCCTTCAAGATGGAGCAGCACGGCGATTCCGGATCATGGGTTAACAGCGACATTCTGCCTCACATTGCAGGTATTGCCGACGACATCTGTTTTATCAAGTCCATGCACACCGAAGCCATTAACCATGGGCCCGGGGTGACCTTCATGCAGACCGGCTCACAGTTCCCGGGGCGTCCGAGCATGGGTGCATGGCTGGACTTCGGTCTCGGATCCATGAACAGTGACCTGCCCTCTTTCGTGGTCATGGTCACCAAGAACAAGGGGGGCCAGCCACTCGTGTCCCGGCTCTGGGGTAGCGGCTTTCTTCCAGGAAAACATGACGGGGTCCGCTTCCGAGCTGATAAGGATGCGATTCTTTACCTGAACAGTCCGAAGGGTATCGATCGGGCAAACCGCAGAAAAGTTCTCGATCACCTCCGGGAGCTTCACGAGATACAGCTTCAGGAGACGGGGGATCCTGCCCTTGAAACCCGGATTGCCCAATACGAGATGGCCTTCAACATGCAACGTTCCATTCCCGAGGTCACAGACCTTTCGGATGAGCCGGAAAGCACCTTTAAGCTCTATGGGGACGACGCACGGAAGCCAGGATCCTTTGCCGCGAACTGCCTGCTCGCGAGACGACTCGCCGAAAAGGATGTTCGCTTTATCCAGCTCTACCATCAGGGATGGGACCAGCACGGGGGACTGCCCGGAGGCATCAAGAATCAGTGCCGGGAGACTGACCGAGCCTCCGCGGCACTTGTCACAGACCTAAAGAATCGCGGCTTGCTGGAGGACACTTTAGTAATTTGGGGAGGTGAATTCGGCCGCACAAGTTACTGCCAGGGCAGGTTCAATGCCGGCAACTTCGGCCGGGACCATCACGGACGCTGTTTCACGATGTGGATGGCTGGCGGGGGGAGCAAGGGCGGAACCACCTACGGGGCTACTGACGACTACAGTTACAATATCGCGGAGAACCCCGTTCACATTCACGACCTCCATGCTACTATTCTTCATCTTCTGGGCATCGATCATGAAAGTCTCACTTACAAATATCAGGGGCGTCATTTCCGCCTTACTGATGTCCACGGAAAGGTGATCCGGGGAGCACTGGCTTAAATTGATGTGTGCCTTTCCCCTCTTTAAACGGCATCTTTCTCGTGACAAACCTTGATCTGAAATCCTGAATAACAGCGAACCCAGTTTTCTTCTGCTCTTTTACTTATGAAACGTCTTACTATCCTCGTTCCCCTTCTCGTGGCTCTGCTTTGCCCCCTTCTCATGTCTGACAAGAAGGCTGAGGACACCAAACATATTGTCTTCATTGCAGGCAATCGAAGTCATGGCCCGGGTGAGCACGAATTTTATGCCGGCTGCACTCTCCTCGCAAAAGCCCTCAACGAGCAGAGCGGCCTTAACGTTAAGGCAACTGTGCTTCGCGCGAATTGGCCAAAAGAAGATAAGGCGATCGTTGAAAGCGCTGACACCATTGTGATCTACGCCGACCACGTGAGTGCTCATGGAGGACAGTGGGAATTCCTGAACGAGCTGGCAAAGAAAGGTGTTGGTATGGTTTTCATGCACTACGCGGTCCACCCCAGCAAGGAGATCGGTGAGAAATATTATCGCCCATGGATCGGGGGCGCGATGGAAAGTGGATGGTCAGTGAATCCGCACTGGGTTGCAGATCTCTCAATCATCCAGGATCATGAAATTGGCAATGGAGTTCCTGAAAAGGTAATCTGTCTTGATGAGTGGTATTACAATATGCGCTTCGTGGAGGACCGCGAAAAAGTCCTCGACCTTTTCACGGCAGTTCCAACCCGGAAGAACATGCATCGCTATATTAACATGTGGAATAAGAATGGGGTAGAGGGACTAGAAAAGCAGCAGACCTTGATGTGGGGATACGAGCGCCCGGAAGGAGGGCGCGGTGTAGGATTCGTGGGTGGACATTACCACCATAGCTGGGCAGTAGACGGGCTCCGCAAGGCCGTTCTTAACGCCATCGTATGGACGGCAGGCATGAAGGTTCCTGAAGGAGGAGTGCTATCCAAAAGTCCCACCGAGGAAGAACTCAATGTCAACCTCGACAAAAAGGGAAGGGTTAAACGAATCAAAATACCAGATCCCGCTGCATGGAAGAAACTTCCTCCCGCCAAGATCCAGACGGACCGAGAGGCGGGTTTTAACAAGGGTGCCGGAGCGAAGGTTCGACCAGCCCCGGCACCCCAGAAGAAAAGCTCTCCAAGTGTCGCTTCACCGGAGCCCGCGCTCGCTGGCAAAGAAATTCAGCCTGAGGTAACCCCTCTTCCGAAGGCGATTCCAGACACAGATATTCAGCTGCCCGGCGATCTCGAGATTACAACCTGGGCTGAAGGGCCCATGCTGGCCCGGCCCCTTAGTATGGATACCGACCACGCCGGGCGGATCTGGGTGGCAGAACGACACGCCACCGATACACACCCGAACGGGTCTCGCATCGTCATCCTGGAAGACAAGGACCACGACGGCAAGGCCGACAAATCACATGTTTTTATCGAAGATGGCGCGCTCGAGGGTCCTTTGGAAATCAGCGTCTTTGGAAACAGGGTCGTGGCCTTCAATCCTCCTCATCTGACCGTTTACACCGACACGAACGAGAACCTCCTCTTCGAACCAGAGATAGATAAGCGCGAGAACCTTCTCAGCGGATTCAAGCGGGGCAGAGATACTGATAGCGTACCGGCGATCTTCGGAGGTCCGGATGGGAGGTGGTACTTTGGCCACGATCAGGCAGGGGCGGAGTTCAAGGACAAGGGTGGAGTGAACTTCATCGTGAGGAGCCCATCCCTGCGCGACGAACCGAACAAGCCCGAGAACGACCGTGACCTGGCCAGCCAGACCAGCGGGGACGGGAAAGTCTGGGTCGGGGGTTTCGCCGCCAGCGTCAATCCGGATGGGTCCGGGTTACGCATTGTGGGTCATGGTTTCAATCGGGGTGTGGGGCAGACGATGACCTCTTTCGGAGATATGTTTCAAAATGACCAAAGTGATGCCGGATCCTCCCGGGTCACCTGGCTCATGGAAGGCGGCTTCCTTGGATTCTGTTCTCCGGATGGTCAACGGAACTGGCAAATAGATCAGCGCCCCGGCCAGCCACAATCCGATGCCGAATGGCGACAGTGGGACCCGGGAACTCTCTCAGCCGGGGACATCTACGAAAGAGGCTCTCCGCGTGGCATGTGCTTTTATGAAAATGGTGCTCTTCCCGGAAGATATGCGGGTCTTCTCGCAAGCTGCGATGCGCAACGGGGAGAGGTATTCGGTTATTTCCCCGTCACGGAAAAATCAAATTTCAAACTTGAGCGTTTCTCCCTGGTGAAATCGAAAACACCTGGAGAGTTCCATCCTGTCGATATTCTGGTTGGTGCAGATGGCGCTTTATATCTCGCCACCGCTGATTCCCTTGAGAACCCTCCCTCTACACGAGAGATCTCGCCCACTGCGGGCACAATATACCGAATCGCTCCGAAGAACTTTCTTAGCAAGCCGCGACCAACACATAAGGATCCTATCAAACGCGCTCTCGCACTTCTCTCCAGCCCGGCCCAGAACGTGAGATTCTCAGGGCTCGAAACCTTGCGGACTGCGAGGGAAAAGGCACTACCTGCGCTCCGGGGGATGCTGGGACACTACGATGGATACCTTCAGGCACGAGCTGTCTGGGTGCTTCCTCACCTCGGAGCCGAGGGCAAACGCATTACCAGGAGCCTCCTTGAAAGCCCGGATGCCTCGACTCGCCTTCTTGCCTTTCGTTCGCTGCGGGGCGCAGGCGAAGACTTTCTTGGAGGCGCCGCTCAGTTGATTCCTGGAGGATTACTCAGGAAGTTCTACTCTGAAGAACCCAGTCCCGCAGTTCGGCGGGAGGTTGTTCTCTCGCTGCGCGATGCCAACCCACAGCAGAAGGCGACCTCCGTGAGTTATTTTCTGCGTAGGTGCAGCGCAAGTGACCCGGCATATCTTGAAGCCTGTGGCCTCGCTTCCGAAGGGGCTGAAGATCTCATCTGGTCGAGATTAAAAATTCTGGCCGGTATTTCTCTCGCTCTGGAGTGGCCCGAGGCTTTTGCAAAAATCACTTGGC
>PARF01000064.1 GCA_002709915.1 Roseibacillus sp.
GAGCTGCGCTAATGCAGCAGTATAAGGCAATCAACGTCTCTGCCCCCGGCGGTGTGGATCTACGCAGAAACCTACGCCGGGATTACCCCGGACTTTTTTGGCCAATAACGATATGCAAAGCATACTTGAACTTAGTGAGGAGCAGCGGAGGCGCGTTGCTGAAATTGACTCAAATCTGGCAGCCTGTCGTAGTGCCTTGGAAAAATACGACCGAGGATTACGGCGCGAACAGTTGGACTCGTTACAGTCACAAACTGAAGATTTAAGCGACATTCCGAAAGCGCTGGCAGCAGCGGAGGAATGGGGCAAGGCCAGTGCAGCAGAGCCGAGGCACGAAGAGGAGTCGGGACAGGTGCAAGCAGCTATTAGCGGCATCCGTGAGAAGCTCCGCGAGCAAATGCGGGAGTTCGTAAAACCGGTTGCCGAAAAGGCAGCGTCGGTAGCGCGTCAAGCGGCAGCAAAATTTGAAGCAGACGAAAAGCAGGAGGCCGAAGAAAGCGGCTTCCCATTCGTCGCGTCCGGTAAAGTCGTGGGACTCCGGGAAAGCGCTAAGGGATTTGAGAATCTGGCAAAAGATCCGGGCGGAAGTGTCCCATACGACAATTTCTCCGACTGGCTTGCCAATCTCAGGATTTCATAGCCGGTGTTTAGTCTTGGAACCTTTACCGGAGAGATCTGGTGCTGGTGTAGGCCGCCTCGGAGTAACTTCTGGGGCGGCCTTTTTTTTCCCATGGAATGACTCCTCGGGAGGCAAAAGGCAGTTTTTGCGTATTTCTCGCCTAAGCCTTCCGGGGAGAGTCTAAGGTTAACGGATCGGAACCGCTCTCAATAAAAGTTGGTAGCCCTTTGGGAGCCCTCAAAAACAAAACCTATAAAAATAGGGTTAAACCAGCCTACCGGCGGTGGGACTCGAACCCACACTCCCGAAGAAACGCGATTTTGAATCGCGCGCGTCTACCAATTCCGCCACGCCGGCTTGGACTGGATGTGGAGTCTTCCGGGCGCCTTACTGGTTGTCAAGCGGGCCGAGTTGGGAGAAGCGTTGCTGCCCTCTGGGAGTGCCAAGAATTTCCCCGAGGATGATGGCATCCCGGGCAGCGCTCGGGGTTGCTAGCTGCTCCCGAATAGGACGGCGCCTCACGGTGCGCGACCTTGGTCCGGCCAGAGTTTGCCTCTTCTGCAAACTCTCGAGGGCTTTGGCCTCAGCAGGGCTAAGGGCAGGTTTGGGGACAGGCTTGATCGCCGGCACGGGATCCGGATCGGTTGAGGAAGCTACCGTGGGACTGGCAGAAGGGAGAGGTGGAGGAGTCTGTTTCTCAGGCTCCGGGGTGTCTACGGGGACGATGAAGTCAAGAATGCTGAGCTGCTGAGGTGCGCTCCGGGGTGCCTGCTCCAATGGGGGAACTGCCGGAGGGCCATTGATGCGCTGCTCGTTCAGAATTTCCTCGCGAGTGGCTTCGTAGTCATATGGATCGGCTAGAGTTTCTGATTCCTCATCGGCGTTCTCACCCCTAAGGTTTTTCCCAATAAACTTGAGAAACGCGATCGCCATGAAGACCAGCAGGAAAATCGCCTGAGGGTTTTCGAGAAGCTGGTCCATGATGTGAGGGCCCGATTTCGGGAAGTGGTCCCTGAATTGAAAGGATCTTTCTAGGAAACCGGTCCGTCGTTACTCGTGGTGCCATCATCGGCGATGGACTCTCGCATCTGGGTGTCTGCCTCGACGTTTTGGTAGCGGACGTAGTCCATGATGCCAAGGTTGCCCGAGCGGAATGCCTCTGAAATCGCAAGAGGAACCTCCGCCTCTGCCGCGACCACGTTGGCGCGCATCTCCTGGGTTCGGGCAGCCATCTCCTGCTCGGAAGCCACAGCGGCGGCACGACGCATCTCGGCCTTAGCTTGGGCTACCTGCTTGTCTGCCTCGGCCTGTTCGGCCTGGAGGCGGGCACCAACGTTGTCGGCAACGTCGACATCCGCAATATCGATCGAGAGAATCTCGAAGGCGGTGGACGCGTCTACCCCTTTTTCGAGAACCAGCTTGGAAATATTATCGGGGTTTTCGAGAACGGCTTTATACGAGGCAGCGGAACCTACTGAGGTAACGATACCTTCGCCGACTCGGGCCACGATGGTATCTTCGGTCGCGCCACCCACAAAGCGGTCGAGGTTGGTGCGCACTGTGACACGAGCCCGGACATTTACGGCGATGCCATCCTTGGCCACGGCGGAGATTTTGGTTACTCCAGCTGCTGGGTTCGGGCAGTCGATGACCATCGGGTTGATGGATCGGTTTACCGCCTGCTCGACATTTTTTCCGGTGTCCTTCGTGGCGAGGTCAATGGCACAGGCCCGGTCAAAGCTGAGATCGATTCCGGCCTTATCGGCTGCGATGCAGGCATTGACCAAAGCGGTGACGTCGCCGCCCGCAAGGAAGTGAGCCTCAAGCTGGTCGCTGGTGAACGGTAGACCCGCTTTAACCGCAGTGATTCTACTATCGGTGATCATGCTGTAGGGAACTTTCCGAAAGAACATCCCGATCAAGCTGCTCCAGGGGACCGTGGCATTGGCAAGTCGGGCACGGAACCAAGTGGCAAAGAACTTGAGGAGGACCAAAGCCAGAATAAGGGCGACTAGGCCTCCGGCCAGCAGGGCTCCAAGCACGAGGGTGTTCGGCAACGTATTTGCCAAGGGCAGTTCTTGAATCAGGTAATGCATAAAAACAGTGTTTGCTGAACCATAGTGGAGAGGAGCCCTGATGCAAGCGGGGTTGCGAGTTTTCAGTTTTCAGAGCGAGCCTGTCGCGATTGAATCAGGCCGTGTCGGATGAGCGAACGGTTGGAGTTATCGCAGGTCGGGGAATTTTTCCGGCGACCTTTGTGGAGGCGGCAAGAGAAAAGGGCGTTAGGATCGTGATGGCCGCTTTCAAAGGAGAGACAGAATCGGAGGTCGCCGAGCAAGTGGACGCTGTCGAATGGTTCCGAGTGGGTCAGCTCGCCAAACCAATTAAATTCTTTCAGCAGGAAGAGGTCACCGAGTGTGTGATGATCGGACAAATTACCCCGGGTCGCCTGTTTGATCTGCGTCCAGATCTGCGGGTGATCAAGATCCTTGCCAGCCTCAGCGAGCGGAATGCGGAGACGATGTTCAGGGCAGTGGCTGATGAGCTTGGCAGAGAGGGAATCGATGTGCTGCCCTCGACAACCTATCTGGAAGAGTATCTGCCAGCGCCAGGCCCGGTGTTTGGTCCGGAGCTCGACGAGGCTGGGTTAATCGATGCAGCATACGGCATGCGGATGGCTAAGGAAGTCAGCAGGCTTGATATCGGGCAGTCCGTTGTTGTGAGAGATGGAACGGTTCTCGCGGTAGAGGCGTTCGAAGGAACAAATAAATGTATCAGGCGGGGAGGGGACCTCGGCAGGGGTAAGAACGTGAAGCTGGTCAAGGTTTCCAAACCACGCCAGGATCTCCGGTTCGATGTTCCTGTGGTCGGTCCTGATACCATCCTCGCCTGCCGGGAAGCCGGAGTTTCGACGGTGGTTATCGAAGCCCGGCAGACGCTGGTCCTCGGTATCAGAGAGGTCCAGAAGCTCTGTGAAACGCATCGCGTCTCGCTCCACGCCCACGAGTTAATTGGCGAGTCCGGTTAACCTCGGGCAGGCTCAAATCCAAAGCTAGTCTTGTCCGTCGTCAACGATCTCCTTGGCTTCCAGTTCGGCGAGGCGCTGCTGCTCTTCCTCTACGGAGTGAATTCGCAGGGTCACTTTAATCCCCTGACGCTCGGCGGCAGCGCTGAGGACGCTCCGGATAGCTCCAGCCGTGAAACCTCCGCGGCCGATGAGCATGGCCACATCGTTATGGTCTAGAATCAGGCGGAAAGAGAGGTGATTGGAGTCTATTTCAGCAACCCGCAGCTGGGCTTGATCAGGGTAATCAATGAATTGAAGGGCAATGTACTGAAGAAAACCGCGGATTTGGGTAGTTGCCTCATGCATAGGTTTCGGTGGGTTACGCCTTAACTTGCTTGAGATACACGCTGTGTCGAGTCAAACCTCTTACGAGGTGATCCCGGGCTCCGAATAATCGAGAATCTGGCCATTTAAGCTACTGGTAAGTCGAGGCGCTCCCGTTGCCGGAGAGATCAATGAATCGGAATTTTCCGCCTTTTTACAGATTCCTTTTCCGGCAAGACAAGGGTAAGGACTCCATTTTCGAGGTGAGCGCTCATCGCCTCTGAATCCAGGTCATGATTGAGTTGGGTTTTTAACTGATAGCCCTCCGGAGTCCCGATAGTTAAGGGGTCTTCGGGTGGATGGAGTCCGGCTGGGGCACGCTTTCCTGTCACTGTAAGAATACTTTTTTCCAGAGAGACAGTAAGGTTGTCCCGGGGAACCCCTGGGAGGGCGATCGCGAGTTGGATGGATCCCTCCTTCTTTTTTACGAGGCAGGAAGGCCGCAGATAGGTCGTGTTTTGCTCCTTGTGGTGGACATCGAGCGTCCTGCTGGGATGGTGTTTAGTTTTCATGAGATTGATTGTGTTCATTGGCCGATGCGGATTGCTAAAAGAGAGGTTCAGTTCACCGTAATTTCGATGAGCCCATTTGTTTCGGCGGTCGGCTTCGGGAGTGTAATTTCTAGAAGACCATTCTCGAGAGTTGCGGAGATGTGTTCCGTATCGAGTTCCTTGGTTACCTCAAAGCTGCGCTCTACCCGGGATTGAAACGCGTTGGCTGGGTTATCCCGTTCTGCTACAAGGCGAAGCGTGCCCTTCTGGAAAGACAGCGAAACGTCCTCCTTGCTAAATCCCGGAAGGTCGGTTTGAAGAACCCAGGCAGAGTTGGTCTCTACGATGCGTGCCCCGTCGTAGGGGTAACTGTGCTGTAGGTCCCGGGAAGAAGTTGAAAAGGCACGATGTAATCCGGAGAGAACATTGAACGGGGTTTGATAACGATGGTGTAGATACATTGGTTGTATTGGATTGCTTTGGAGCTCTTCTGCAGTTCCCGGGCCAGCACCATTAAAAAATTCGTAACACCCACGATGTAAGTGTGTTGAGGTGTAATAAGGCGGTCCCCTTTGGTGGAAGGAAAGGGTATCAAAACGACCCGATCGGGACGAAATGTCCCGACGACATGGCGCAGTCAGGCAGCCCGATCGATGGTCGTTCTAGCTGCGCTTTCTGCCCTTTTTAAACGCAAAGATCGCGGTAGCCACGAATGCCAGAACGACTAGGGTAAATAGAAGCACCGCTCTCAGAATGTGCCCAAATTGAATTTCCTCCGGTTCGCTTTCCGGCGGGGTCTCGCTGGGCTCGATGCTGAGCGTGAGGAAGCCTTCTTCCAGCGAGAGAGAAGTTAATTTGCGCATCCAGGGACCGACTCCCTCCTCATTAGCGAGATAGACTTGAGCCGGGCGGTAGGGGGAGAAGACCCCCACGAATCCATCCGGAACGCTCTTCCCCGGGACTTCGATTCGATCAACATTGAAGAAAATTTCACCACCGCTCAGTTCCGGGTTCGTGACCATAGTGCCGTTCAGGTAGCGATAATCGTCTGAATCCAATGGGGATCCCCGCATCCTGAACGAAATGTCGATGTGAACCTCTTCCTTCGTGATCTTTGTTACCGAGAATGTTTGGCGGAGTTCTCCGAAATCCTCGAAGGCAGCGAGAGCGAGATTGATTTCTTCTGGGCTGAGGCGGAGAGTCGCAGTCCTCTTATTTCCGGCTTCAGTGCGAAACGTTTCCAGAGCCGCGTTCAACTTGATCATGGCCGGGGCGTTACTTTCAAGATCCGGAAGTGCGATTTCCTGAGGACTCGTAGCGGTGAATTTGGTGATCTCGCGGTGTTGTTTGAAGAGGCTCCAGACTCCGAATCCGATCAGGAAGGCGAGGGAGGTTAGCGCTACGACCACGATGATGCAGCCTGCGCCGGGATTTTGAGCCTGGACCGGGTCGGGCACCTTTGCCTCGTCATCGGCTGGAAGCGGGTCCTCAAGCGGGAGGTCTGGCTGGGAAGGAGTTTCGGGCACGGGTTCGGGCTTAAACTGATTGGGGCCGGTTGGGAACTTCTTCTTGAGGTAAAGATCGAGTAAATGGCTATGGTGTCCGTGGCGAGAATGCTAGAGTCCAGTCGTGGCGCGTATCCTTGTTGGCCTTTCAGGAGGAGTTGATTCCTCCGTGGCGGCAGCTCTGCTTCTCGAGCAGGGCCACGATGTCGTTGGTGCCTACATGAAAAACTGGATCAATGATGAGGGTATTCCTGGTGACTGTCCCTGGGAGGAGGATCTCGAGGACGCCTCCTCAGTGGCTGATGCACTGGGCATTGAATTCCGAGTGGTTGATCTGATTGATCAATACCGGGAGCGGATCGTGGATTATCTCCTTGAAGGCTACCAGTCAGGGGTTACGCCGAATCCAGATGTGCTTTGTAACAGAGAAATAAAATTCGGCGTGTTTCTGGACTACGCTCTCTCTCAGGAATTCGAAGCAGTAGCGACCGGACACTATGCGCGCAGGAGAGAACTGGATGACAATACCGCGGTTATTCTTCGCGGAGCGGATCCAAACAAGGATCAGTCTTACTTCCTGGCGCTAATGACTCAACATCAGATCCGTCATGCCCTTTTCCCTGTAGGGGAAATGCTCAAGCCTCAGGTTCGTGAGGTCGCTGAGCGGTTTGCCTTGCCTACGGCGGAGAAGAAAGACAGTCAGGGAATTTGCTTCATAGGCAATATCAAGATGTCAGAATTCCTTCGTCATCATGTTCCTGACAATCCGGGTAATATCGTTGATCTCTCGGGAAAGGTCGTAGGGCGACATCAGGGCCTTCACTTGTATACTCTCGGGCAGAGAAAGGGGCACGGAGTGGCGTCTCCCCGTGAGGGTATGGCCTATGTTGTGGTAGCGAAGGAGCCGTCTCGGAATAACTTGGTTGTGGGCTGGGACGAGCGTTCAACTGCAGGGCTTTACGCCAAGGTGTGCACGGTGACGTCACTTTCGTGTGCGGGACGTGAATTCCTGCCACCGTCCGGTAAATTCAGCTGCTCGGTGCAGCCGCGCTACCGCTCACAGGCCGAGTCCGCGCATGTTGAGAGGATTGAAAACCGGCTGGAAGTGCATTTCGATCGAGCTCAACGGGCGCTTACACCGGGTCAGGTCTGTGCTTTTTATGACGGTGGGCAGCTCCTTGGCGGGGGGATCTTTGAGAGTATTTCTCCTGACGAGCTGCAATAGGGTGGAGCTTGGCGCCTGAATTCAAGGGCGGCGAAGATTGTGGTAAAGATAAGCTAAATATTGCGTCCGCCTAAGTATCTGGAGTCGCTAACAAGTGGTGAAGAACAAAGGTATTTACTGGCTAGAAGAACATGTGCTTCGATTGTCACGCTTAGTTCATTTTCACCCTTACACGACTATGCAAGCACAACACATCTCTGCACAACAATCCGTCGGTGCCGCGAAGTCTGCGGCAGAAATTTCGAAAAGAACACAGAATCTCGCGCAGGTTTATTCCACCCTGCAATTTCTTGAGCGTTGTGTTTCTGCTTGCGAAGTCCTGGCTGATGAGTTGGGGCCGGAGACTTATACCCATCCTCTCCATGAGCACATTAATGAATGTATCGTCGCGAGCGAGAATCTCTCTGGTGCGATGGTGCGGCAGTCGCGATTTTCTATTCAGTACGCAGAGGTCTGCATCGCGGCATGCGCGAATCTTGCGGACGAGTGCGTGCACGCAGAGGCTGTTACCGCATTGCGCTGCGCAGAGCTTTGCGGAGACGCGATTGACATGATTCGCGATGACTTTGCAATCGCAGCGTCTAACTAGAAGACTACGAATTCCACAGGCGCGACCCCCAGAAAGGGCAGGGCTTCGGCCCTGCCTTTTTTAGTTCAGACTCCTCGAGGCAGCGGATCACTATGTTGTTGGGCTCAAGAGTCGCTCTTCTCTGGCGGGGTGCTGAGACGTGAGCGCCAGTATTCGAGGCGTTCCTTGATGCGCTTCTCCAATCCGTTTTCGGTGGGTTCGTAGTAGTGCCTTCCCTCTGGCAGGTAGGCTTGGGGGGTGAAGTTGCCCTCGTAGTCGTGGGAATAGAGATACTCCATCGCAGCACGGTCTGCGCCGGACTCTTCGGCAAGCTTTTTCCTGAAGCTGGTCCGGAGGTGCTCCGGGACCGCGAGCGTTCGCCTCTCCTCGATATCCTGCATCGCCGCCCCAAGGGCCGCATAGGCGCTATTGGACTTCGGTGCAGTAGCGAGGTAGACAGTGGCATGAGCCAGAGGAATGCGCCCCTCCGGCATGCCGAGGAATTCAAATGCCTGCTGGGCGGCAAGGGCAACCCGGAGAGCGTTGGAGTCTGCGAGGCCGATATCCTCGGAAGCAGCAATCACTAACCGCCGGGCAATAAAACGAGGGTCCTCTCCAGCGTGGAGCATTTTGGCCATCCAGTAGAGAGCGGCGTCCGGGTCTGAGCCCCGGATCGATTTGATGTAGGCGGAGATGGTGTCGTAGTGCTGATCCCCATCGGAATCATATACCACGGCCTTGTGCTGGATGGATTCCTCCGCCACCGCGAGGTTGAGGTGGATTGCGCCGTCCTTCCCTGGTGTGGTCAGGATTGCAAGCTCAAGGGCCGTAAGGACCTTCCGGGCATCGCCGTCAGCCTTCTCCGCCAGATGCTCCAACGCTGCCGGATCCGCGGTGATATTGTAAGAGCCAAAGCCCCTTTCAACGTCGTTAAGGGCCCGGTGGAGGAGCTGAAGCAGGTCATCGTGAGAGAGGGGCTCCAGCTGGAAAATCTGAGAGCGAGAAACCAGGGGAGAATTGACGTAAAAGTAAGGATTGTGAGTGGTGGCGCCAATGAAGCGGACCGTGCCTTGTTCGAGATGGGGCAGGAGGACATCCTGCTGGGCCTTGTTGAATCGGTGAATCTCATCAATGAACAAAAGGGTGCTCTGATCCCGGAGCTTGGTGTAGGTGCGGGCCTGCTCGATTTTGGCTCGAATTTCAGCGACGTTGGATTCCACTCCATTCAGCGCTTCGAAACGGGAGCCGGTCGAATTGGCTACAACCCATGCGAGGGTGGTTTTTCCGGTTCCGGGAGGCCCGTAGAAAATGAGGGATGTGAATCGGTCTGCTTCAATCGCTCGCCGGAGGAGTTTTCCTTCTCCGAGGATGTGTTGCTGACCAGCGATTTCGGCGAGGGTAACCGGACGCATGCGAGCGGCCAACGGTTCCTGTCCCCCAGGTGAGGTCACCTGCGGATCCTCGGGTGATTCCATGAAGAGGCCGTCCACTGTGGGCATATTAGGGAGGAGTCTCTTCCGTCACAATCCCGGAGGGTGTTTGGGAGAGGGATTCTTACTGAAATCGGCGCAAACCCGGGGTATGGATCCAACGATCAATGAAAGACACACCAGCAGTATCAGTGCTTCTTGCAGCGGCCTTGAGCGTGCTGCTTCTCGGCCCATCCGTTTCTGCCGAAATCAAGGTGAGCAGGGATGTTCGCTACGGGCCAGATCCGCGCCACGTGATGGACGTCTACTGGAAGCCCGACTATAAGGCTGCTCCCATCGTATTTACGATCCATGGAGGGGGGTTCAAGAACGGAAGTAAAAGCTACTGCAACAAGGACATGCAGGATCTTTATATGAGTAAGGAGTGTATTGTCGTTTCGCCAAACTATCGTCTGATGAAGCAGGGTTCATCTATAACCCCGAGCGATTGCGTCCTCGATGTGGCGATGGCGGTGGCTCACATGCAGGCCAATGCGAAAAAGTTTGGCGGAGATCCTCAAAAAATCATTTCGACTGGAGCTTCCGCAGGAGGGCATATCAGCGCCCAGATCGCCTACCGTAAAAAATGGGAGTGGCCGACGGAAGCGAAGCACAAGCCCGAGAAGCTCAATGTTGTTGGGTGGTTTGGGAATAGTCCCGGATTGTCGCCGGCGCTCATCAAGCAGGTGGGGCCGGGAGATCCCCCCGGGTTCGTGATGTATGGAGGAAGGGAGCACCCCAAGACTCCAGCGTCACAAGGTCATCAGATTCAGGCCGCGCTGAAAAAGCACAAGGTGTGGAGTAAGATGGTTTACATCGCCCACATGGGACACGTGCCCGCGAAGCGGGTGCTCTTCAGCCCCAAGACGCGCGACAAGGAAACCCATCAGTCTTTTAGCCAGTTTCTCGACATGGTTTGCCACGGGAAGGGGAAGCCAGAGGGTGGTGACGTGATCAAGGTGAAAAGGAAGTAGCCGTCCGTAAGGAGCGTCTGTAGCCTGTTTGAAGACCCGTATAGGAGGCGGAGNAGGCTACTTGATCTGGTTGGCTTTCGCGAGGAAGCCGGGGTCGATATTCACCCCGATACCGGTGCCATTGGGTGCGGTCATGGTCCCAGCCTTNACGGTGATCTTNTCGCCGGTCGACTCCCACGGGAAATTATCGCTCAGCCCCTTGTATTCCTGATGGGGACCGGGGTTCGGGCAACATGCGGCATAGATTCCCATGTAGAGGAATCCGAGGCCCCCGCCCGAAATATGGGGGGTGCAGTCAAGGCCTCTGATTGCTGCCATCCGGGCGACGCGTAATGAGCGGATCAGGCCACCGTAATAGAAGAGGTCAGGCTGGAAGATACGGACGCTGCTGTTCTCAACCATCCATTTAAAGCGCCACTGGCTACTTTCCTGCTCTCCCCAGGCGATAGGAATTTCCAAGGCCTCGGCAACTTGTTTTGTTTCGTCGAGGTAGTCGAAGGGCACGGGTTCCTCATAGAACGCGAACTTGTTTGCCTCCAGNATTCTGCCGACTTCAATGGCCTTTTTGACTGATAGGTAGGAGCTGTTGGCATCGGCGTAGAGAGTGCACCTTTCCCCCAGGGATTCAGCGACCATGGGGATGATTTTTTCGGTGCGACCAGGGACTTGGTCGACCACTTTCATCCGCCCTCCGATTTTAATCTTTAATGCTTTAGCCTCGATGCTGGCCACGGATTTGATGATGCGCCGNAGGGATTCCNGGGGATCCTTGGAACGGTGGTTATTTGCGATATAAAGATCGATCTGCCTGCGTCGCTGTCCGCCTAGCAGGTCTGCCGCCGAGCATTTGGCAACTTTGCCCAGGAGATCGAGGATTGCGAATTCGGCTGCCGCAAGAGGAACCCAGAACAGTTGCCCCTGCATCTTGTAATTGCTGCCGCTGACAAAGACGCCATCGACCAGCTGATCGAGATCCCGCGCATCCTTGCCACGCATGTAGGGGGAGATCACCCTGGTAAAGGTGCGCTGGCTCAGTTCCATCTTGCTGGGATGCCCAACCGACCAGCCTTCCGCGCCGTCCTTGGAACGGGCACGGATGAACCAGTTGCCATCCCGTTCATGGAGGTCAAGGGAATCGATAATAACCGGATCTGGAAGGTGATCCTGCTGGATGAATGGCTTGAAGATACCGATGGGATCCACGGGTTTGCCATAGCAATGGTGGATTCCGCCCGCCAGAACAGCGGCTGCAGGTGTGCAAGCGGAGAAGAGGAAATTTCGCCGGTCCATGGATGCGGTCATAGGGGCATGATAGGGCGAGGGTTATTGAATGGAAACCTGNTGATGGGGTATATTTTCTCTCCAACCGGTCTGCGTTAGGGGCTGGCTATCCGGGGTGGGTTGCTTATGGTTGGAAGCATTGAAAGCGCAGATAACAGTTCTTTCCCTGCTGACGCTCCTTGTGCTGTCGNCGCTGGCCGATTCACGGCCTAATATCCTGTTCTGTATTTCAGATGATCAGTCTTATGCTCACACCGGGGTGAATGGGGATCCGGTGGTCAAGACGCCGGCATTTGATCGAGTTGCCCGGGAGGGCCTTCGCTTCACTCATGCCTTCTGCGATGCTCCTACCTGCGGGCCTTCCCGGAGTGCGATTCTGACCGGTCAACCGATCTGGCGNCTTGAAGAGGCGGGGAACATCCACAGCACCTTGCCGAAGAAGTTCATCACCTATACTGAGGTATTGGCCGAGGCGGGTTACTCGGTGGGTTATACCGGCAAGGGATGGAGTCCCGGACGCCTNCAGGNNGGAGGCCGNGATTCNAANCCGGCGGGNAANGAGTTTGGGGAGCGGCGGTTAAAGCCTCCCTTCAAGGCNATGCGAAACACGGACTATGCNGCNAATTTTGATGANTTCCTCGCCCANNTNGAAAAGGNCCAGCCGTTCTGTTTCTGGCTTGGGACCAGCGAGCCTCATCGCGGATTCGAGGCCGGGGCGGGTAAGCGAACAGGGAAGGATTCCGATAAGGTAGTCGTGCCCCCGATCTTTCCGGATCACCCCGTGGTGCGGAGTGATATTCTCGATTACTACGTGGAGGTGGAGCATTTTGACCAGATGGTGGCGCGGGCGATGGCCTCATTGGAGAAGGTCGGCCAGCTGGACAACACCATCGTGGTGGTAACCAGTGATCACGGGATGCCATTCCCACGCGCCAAGGCGAGTCTACATGACCAAGGATCGCGGGTGCCGCTGGCCATCCGCTGGCCCCGGGGGATACAGGATTCTGGTCGGACCGTGGATGCCTGCGTGAATCTCAGTAGTCTTGCCCCGACCTTTCTTGAGGCAGCCGGATTGAAGGTCCCCGGGATGATGATCGCGAAGAGCCTGCAGAACGTTATCAAAAATAAAGCGGATCCCGGTCATGCTGCGGCCTTCATTGCGATGGAGCGACACGACGGATGTCGGAAGGGGGGGAAAGGCTACCCCTGCAGGGCCATCCGGACTGCGGATTATCTTTATATTCGCAATCATACTCCCGAACGCTGGCCGGCGGGCAACCCGGACCGGAAGTTCTGTGCGAGGGATATTCCTTTTGGAGAGGTGGACTCCTCTCCCACCAAGTCTTTGTTGATGGATAATCAGGATAAGCCCGGTTTCAAGCGCTTCTACGATCTTGCCTTTGCCAAGCGCCCCGCGGAGGAGCTCTATGATCTGGAAAAGGATCCCGGGCAGATTGTAAATCTGGCGGGGAAAGCGGAATACGAGAAAATCCGGAGAAAGCTGAGCTCTCAACTGATGGCTTACCTTACTCAGACGGAAGATCCCCGGGCTCTTGGGAAGGACGCTCCATGGGATTTTTATCCCTACTATGGGGTTAAGCGTAACAAGAGCTGGAAGGTTGATCTCAAGCCTTGAACAAGCAGATTCCTTTGCGGTGAGAAGCTTCTAAGGTTTTCTTTATTTTCTCGGCTGCTGCCGCCATGAAATCTCAGCCTAATTTGATGGAGATTCCTACGAGTTTTGCGTTCATTGGTCTCGGTGTAATCAACACGCTAATGCGGCACGAGATGCCATATAATGGCTAACGGATCTAATTCTAGCGATACGATCTCGGGAATACCCGAGACGTTTACTCGGCTGCGAAGCTTCGAAGGTGAACCCGGAGAGTTCTGGCCGAAGTTTCTCTGTGGGTTGATTGATCTCGCGAAGGCTGGAAGCGGCGGAATACTCATTCGCAACAGGTCGGAGGATTGGAAGCCAATTGCCGTTCAGCCAAAGGGCGTGAAGATTCTCGATGATGTGAATCTTGAGGGACACGATTTTAATGAGGACGTCAAGCTGGGCGTGCGAAATGGTGTGACGGTGAGGTTCATCGAGGAGGGGAAGCGGGAGACGGCGCACAGGGTGCTTGTCGATCTCACGCCGGAAGGGTCGAACACTCAGGCTCTGGCCTTGCTATTCCTCCCAGAACAGGAAGCCATATCGCTAACGGATGTCATGATCCGACTCGACCTTGCGCGTGAAATCGCTGCGTCCTACTCCCTACAGCGTCGTTTGAGTCGTGCCGAGTTTTCGGTAGGGTCCTTCGCCTCTATACTTGATCTGCTTCAAGTATTAGACGTAAGGCAGCGTTATCTGGAAGCTGCGATGACTCTCTGCAACGAAGTTGCTGCGCGGTTCCGATGCGACCGTGTTTCCCTGGGGGTTCTTGTGAACAACCAAGTGCGCTTGCAAGCCATCAGTCACACTGAGAAGATTGAGAAAAAGATGGAGGCTGTTCTGAGTCTTGAGGAAGTGATGGAGGAGGCTCTCGATCAGGATGAAGAGGTCGTGATTCCTGTCCAGCCGGGGAGCGATACAGTTGTGCGTTGCCATGACAAGTTTGCAGGGGGAGATGCGGACATTAATATCGCTTCCATACCAATGAGACGCTTAGGAGAACCTGAAGGAGTGCTTACCCTCGAGCGGTCTGGAGATAAGTTTGATGAGAACGAGATGCAGACATTACGTGCACTGTGCGATCAGGTTGTTACTCGACTTGAGAACTTAAGAAAGCGTGACCGCTGGATGGGCGCCCGCGTCTGGGCTGCGATTCGGGAA
>PARF01000065.1 GCA_002709915.1 Roseibacillus sp.
CTTGGACGACTGCCGGTATGTCGACATGCTGACCAGAAGCTTATGGAATTTCTTCATATCCCATCCATTCTCGATCAGCTCGATAGCAAGCCAATCGAGAAGTTCAGGGTGAGATGGATACTCTCCTTGCGATCCAAACTCCTCGCTCGTGGATACCAAACCAGTGCCATAGAGGGCTTCCCACTGTCGATTTGCAATTACCCTCGCGGTGAGAGGATTATCGTTACTCATAATCCACCTTGCGAGAGTGAGGCGGTTAAGTGGAGCTTTGGCTGGAAGCGGGTGCAGGGCGGCAGGAGTTCCTTCGCTTACCTCCTCGCCCTTCTGCTTGTAGTTTCCTCTTATTTGCACGTGTGTTTTACGGCGTTTAGCAGCGGGAAGTTCCCGCATGATTGGAACGGTGGTCGAGGCCTTGAGGCCTGCCAGTTGTTGCTCGAGGTCCTTGATTCTCTCCTGAGCTCTGGCAGTCGCGGGAGCGATTGTCCGATAGTAATCTCCGATCAATTTGATCTCATCAGGACTCCGGGGACGAGAGGTAAGGGCCTTGCGAACTGCAGAAGGTATCCCGATCCACGGTCCGGCAGCTGAATCGTTCGTGAGAGAGACACGGAATTTC
Source organism: Roseibacillus sp. (assembly GCA_002709915.1). Taxonomy (GTDB): domain Bacteria; phylum Verrucomicrobiota; class Verrucomicrobiia; order Verrucomicrobiales; family Akkermansiaceae; genus Roseibacillus_B. Next base: position 617 of record PARF01000065.1, read on the forward strand.
GCCATTGTAGTAGCGGGCCAGTTTGATTCCTGATGAATGTCGAGGCGCAAACGTCCTCCCGCTTCGATTGTTTTGCCGGGTGCAACGAGGAGATACTGGTCTTCCTGATGCCGTGGAGAAAGCGCCCATCCTTTCGAGGAGTCCAAAGTTGAAGTGAGAATCGCCTCAGCGGGGAACTTCTCCTGCGCGAAGCTGGCGCTTGCAGCAGACAACGGAATGACTTGGGATCCTGAGGTGGAAAACGTTGTACTCGGCGCGGGGACTTTCCGGGGTTCCTTCTTCCATACGATCGAGCGGTTCTCGTCCAAAATTATAATCCGATAACCGGCAAGCCTTGAGGATGTTTCCCCATCAGTTCTGTTCCAGAGTACGATTTTTTCGATATCTCCGGGTGTTCCGAGATCAAGCTCCCACCATTGGTCAGTTCCTCCGGCGGTATGGCTGGTGGACTTGTTCGTAAAAATTCCGTTGGTATTGCCGTCGATGGCAAGATTGGCGGGACCGCCGAAACCGGTGGAGATCTGGGAGGCTTTTCCTCTTAGGGCGATATTGCGGCCGGATGAGAATACCTCGACTTCGGCAAGGTGAAGAAACTTGTCGTTGCCCGGTAATTCTACGCGGATGAATTGGCCCTTCACGCCGGTTGTCGGGTTGGGAGGCAGGCGGGTCGCCGTAATCCTGTTAATGACAACGTTGTCCTTACGGCCGACTGTTCCATTCTGAGTAAGAAGGTCCAGGCGAAGTCCGGTTACTTCATCAGTAAGGGGTAACTCGATGCTGTAAATCGACCGGTCAGGGTTTGATCCGCTGGCAACGATCACACCATCGCCTTCAGCTGAAAGCTTTGCCCCTCCTGTCGCCGACAATTTTGAGGGGTGCGCTGGAGACCAGGCAAGGGAACCCGGTATTCTCCCCTCCCATTGTTCCTGCATTTTGATCATTTCGGGGTCACTTTTTGTCAGTGTTGTTTTAAGTTTATGAATTTCTTCCTGTAGTTCGGCCTGACGTTTCCGTTGCTCCTCGGTGAAGACTTCGATGAGAGGCGCCTCATTCCGGCGGTCGGCATCCTCGGAATTGTTGAAAAATGCCAGCATCTGGAAGTATTCGTTCTGGGTGATCGGGTCATATTTGTGGGTGTGGCACTGTGCGCATGCCATTGTCGTCCCCATCCATGTCTGCATTGTGGTGTTAACCCGATCTACAACGGCCACATTGCGGAACTCCTCATCATTAGTGCCACCTTCGTTATTGGTGAGGGTATTTCGATGGAAGGCAGTCGCGACCAGTTGATCATTCCTGGGGTTCTCGAGGAGATCTCCCGCAAGTTGTTCGATGGTGAACTGATCAAACGGCATGTTGCCATTGATTGCCCTTATCACCCAGTCACGGTAGGCCCAGATTGTTCTTGGTGGATCATCCGCATAACCCGCGGAATCGGCGTAACGGGCAAGGTCGAGCCACTGTCGTGCCCAGTGTTCGCCATAGGAAGGCTTGGCAAGCAAAGTATCCACATAGCGGGAGTAGGCATCCTGCGATGTGTCCTGCACGAAGGCAGCGGCTTCCTCTGGGGATGGAGGGAGGCCCGTGAGGTCGATCGATACTCTTCGGGCGAGACTCCACCGGTCGGTAGGGGGCGAAGGATGGAGCCCGTTTTTCTCAAGCTTTGAGAGAATGAAATGATCGGCGTGAACGTTGGGCCAAGTATCGTTCTTAACCTCTGGGAGGGTGGGTCGCGTGGGGGGCTGATAGGACCAGTGTCGATCAAATTGGGCTCCTTCTTTCACCCACTGCTTGAGGAGCGCAACTTCCTCGTCAGTCAAGCGGCTCCCCTTGCCCTTCGGGGGCATGCGTTCGTTCTCGTCCTCTTCGATAATGCGTGCGATTAACTCGCTTTGCTCAATATCTCCGGGTACGATTGCCGAGTAGCCTCCAAGGTCCAAGGTAGCTCCCTCGTGTGAATCGAGTCGCAAGTCCGCTTTGAGCTCTTCCTCATCCGGACCGTGACAGGCGATGCATTTATTGGAGAGAATCGGCCTGATGTCCCGGTTGAAGTCGATTCCTGCGCTTGCAGCGGTGGCCGAAAGCAGCAAAAGAGGCAGGTGTCGAAAGGTTGTGATCATCAGCCCTCTGGGTAGGGTAGGATATGCGACGTCGGGAGGCTATCGCATCTTTCGGTGTGGAGGGAGCGGTTTTGCCTTCAAATTACAAAGATTTCCGTTTAATCCCCTGTAAAATGGTGATTTCTGACACTTTTGCGGGAGTTCTTGGCCCGGAAGGAGAGTTCCGCCTTGATCGCAACAGAGTAATCGGGGAGGTTTCCCTCCCTTCCGGCGGGGAGTAGCTCAGCTTGGTAGAGCGCTGGCTTTGGGAGCCAGATGTCGCAGGTTCGAATCCTGTCTCCCCGACCATCTCCACTTTCGTGGTGTGTAGGCTTTATTCCGGGATGGAATAGTAGAGTTGCTCGAGAGTCAGGACGACATAGGAGGTAACGAGAATATCATCGTTTTCCCACCACCGGGAATTTTCGTTTACCCAGGAACCGTCTTTACTTTGGTTGCTGACAAGCAGTCGGCCAAGTTCCTTGCGCCAGTCAACCTTGGTCCCATCGGGCCGTTCGAGTTGGTCGATCCCTGCGGCGACCAAACTCTTGGTCATGGCGTGGTAGTAGTAATACAGCCCCTGTTGTCCCAGCCCGGGATTTTCCTTAAGGGTGTAGTTGTCCCCCAGCCACCTGAGGACGGATTTAACGCGCTCGTCGCTTGGATCAAGATCGGCATAAATTAGGGATAGGAGGCCCGCATATGACATGGATCCATATGAGCGCAGTGCGGTCCTTCCGTCTGGCAGCTTCTTCTCACCTGCTTTGCTATCACCGGGGAAGTAGACGAACCCGCCTTCGTCTTCTTTAGAGACCGCAGTGATCTGGTCGTTAGTTGATTCCTTATTCTGACATCGGGAGACGAAATTAAGAGCAGCTTCCCAATTGAGTTCGGGCTGCTTTCCCACCTTGTTGTCCTTGGCAATCTGGCGGGAATGGTAGAGGGCCTCGATAGCAAGATAAGTGTTCGACATGTCGGAGTGAGCGTAGGTTCCACCGTATCCGATTCCGCCATCATATTTATTGTCTGCAGTGCCCTTGCTGCCCCAATCCGTTTGCTGGTTAATAAGAAACTCCCGAGCCTTGAGGATTATCGGCTGATCTTCTTCCCTGTCGCGGGCCAGAAGTGCCATGATGGCTGATGACGTGTTGTAGGTTGCAAGCCCCTTGACGTAAATCCCGCCATCATCCTTCTGCTGCTCGACGAGCCAGTTAAAGCCTTCGTCGATATGCTTTGGGTGAGGCTTGGTATAGTCCAGACCTGGATCCCGCATCATGGCGGCAAGGACAAGAGCAGTGAGTGCGGGCGTTTCCTTTTCCCCCCAGAGGCCATCCTTTTCCTGCTGGCTTTCGAGAAAGGCATTGCCTTTTCGGATGGCTCTCTCCATTTCAAGACGGAGAGATAGATACTCGCTCTGTTGCTGTCCTGCAGCCGGCGGAGCCGCCAGGAGGATGGGAAAAATGAAGATTACGAAGAATGTAGGTTTCATGGTGTCGAAGAGAAAAAGTGAATGGGTTACTTTGCTTTTTCAGCAGGACTGTTACTTTTGACGAAGGGTTTTATGGTAACGGTGACAGGTGTTCCAACTTCAGGTATTCGAGCGGTTGTGGGGATCCAGACATCATCCAGAGCGGCATCCCGGCCGGGCCAATTAAACAGGGACGAGTTGGTTGTGAAGAGGGCCACGATGTCCCCGGATGCCTCTGCTTGAAAAGACTTTTCATGAAAGTATGAGCCGCCGTAGACCCAAGGTTTGGGCGCTAGCGGTTTTCGGGTCACTGTATTTGTGATCCACTCGTTCAGAGTCGCTTGACCGGCGTCACCCGATTTTCCTTTCCATTGAAGCTGAATTTCAGCCCTTGCCGCGTTGCGCGTTTTCTCCGGAACGTCCGGAAACTTTCCAGTTGGACGGAAGTCTTCACCGAGGATCGGGAAGAGTTCCTTGGACTCTTCGTAACCGAGAATCTTGAGGGCGATATTCACATGGAATGGACGAGCTTTGGTAATGAGAACAGCCTCATGAATTTTTCCGTTCTGGTGTACGATGGCATACTCAAGAGCCCCCTCTTTCATGTTGACCTCTGCAGGGAAACTTATTTCCCGGGACTTTTGCTCGAAGTTAACAATGCCAATCTTGAATTTGCCATCTCCAAGATCCTTCACAGGTGGGGCCTCGACGGAGTCTGGCCCGTCTGCTGCGGAGGCAAAGGCTCCGGTGAGGCCAAGGGTTACAGCCAGAAGCGGTTTAAGCATAACGTGATTATGACTGCGCTTGGTGGTGGTGTCAAAGGGGCACGGGGGTGTCTCTCCTTAAACCTTTAAAAGGCCAATAATTGGTCAGTAGCTGCCTAATAGGTGAGCAGAGTTCTGATGCGGGGAGCGCGCTCAGCTCCTATTTGAGGTCTTTATTTAATTCGAATCTAGTTCTGCCCGCCTGAATCTTGATTGAGGGACTCGGCGAACCGGAACCAGTGAAGGCGGGTGATCTGGCGTCGGAAATCCAGTTTGGGATCACCCGGGTGACTACTGTTCTCTGGCGTGACAATTCCATTCATGGTCGCGAGTTCCTGTCGGAGTAACTGGTAGGCGTTCGACAGGATCAGGAGCAAGTGATGCTCCACAGAGTCATTTGCGGGGGCAAGTCCTTGAGATTTCGATTCTCCTTTTGAAGAGCTCGAAAAATAGATCGTGGCAGGTAACTCAATGGTCGTCCTGCGTGCAGCCCAGCTCACCCGTGCTTCGATCAGCAGGGTGTAGTCCGAGTCTTTACGGAGAAAATCGGCAGCTTCTTGCATGGCTGCCTTTTGGTTTTGCGAAGCGGTTTTACGAGTTGCCATCTGAAGAAGGACTGGGATGTCGCCGGCCGGGTCGATGTTCCAGTGTGTCAAGGTTGGGCGTATCCGCATAATTGCGTCCTCGGCCGTCTTACGTTCCTGGGGAGAGGGACGACAGGAGTCGAGCACCCGTTCCCAAGCCAGGAGCGAACGATCCCAGTGGCCCTGGGTCTCTAATTCGGTAGCAAGACTTACCATGTAACCGGCCCCCCTGGAGGCATACTCAGAATATTCCGCGAGTCCGGGAGCGCTTTCGATATCTCCTAGGTCGAGGTCACTTTTTGGGGGAGGGGGTGGCGGTTCAGAGATTGGGATTTCGGCCTCTGGTGCTGGTCCAGATGCTACCTGAGGCTTTACCGGGTCAGTCATGAACTCGGGCAGTGGTTTGATTGTCCCAGTAGGGGACAGAAAATCCATGTCCCTTGTGCGGAGCCACCAGCACAGGGCTGCTGACACGATGACTGATCCAATGACAACGGGAACAGGAATCCGCATGGTTCCGGAGAATCTCCGGTCCGAGCCTGAAATTCAAGCCTTGTGGGGGCAAAGGCTGCAACAGGGCCCCGTAGACCGTTGGTGCGGTGATCGAGAAGTGCTATCGCCTCTCTGCACTCTTTACTTGAAGAGCCCGCTTGCCGACCCGGTCACGCAGGTAGTGAAGCTTAGCCCGGCGGACCTTACCGCGGGTAGTCACTTCCACTTTCGAGATTCGGGGAGAGTGCAGCTGAAATACTCTCTCCACTCCTTCTCCGTAGGAAATTTTTCTTACGGTAAAGGCAGAGTTGACCGAACTTCCACGCCTGGCGATGACTACACCTGCAAAAATCTGGACCCTCTCCTTGCCTCCTTCGCGAACCAGAGTGTGGACCTTGACGGTGTCTCCAACGTTAAAATCAGAGACCTCCTCCTTGAGTTGCTCCTGCTCGATTTTCCTGATGACGTCCATGGATTGTATTGTGGAGGGAGGATTAATTGGGGAGAACCTGTTATACAGAGCTCTCTGGGGGCGGGAGGGCTACACGATGCCCATGCCACATGCAATCGTTTTTTGTATCTCTAATCCTAGTTTTACTGAGGATAGAGGATTCTGCCGCAATTCTCGCAATTCACGAGTTCCTTACCTGCTTGCACTCGTACCATTGTTGCAGGAGTCGCCTTGACGTGACAGCCGAGACATTGCCTTTCGCGCGTGATCGGCACCACGACGGGCGCTCCCAACTTTTCGAGGAGGCGTTCGTAGATAGAAATGGTGTCTTCTTCAATGCCCACAAGGAGCTGTTTCCGCTCCACTTCGAGAGATTCTGCCTCCCGGGAGAAGTGATCCGCTCGTTTTTGGAGTGTCTCTATTTCCTCATCGACCCCTCCTTTTGTTCTGGCATACGCCGCTTGGGCCTCAGTCAATGAACTTTTCAGCTCATCGCTCTTTTCCATGAGTTCCAGCTCGCGGGTTTCGAGTCCATCGATCTCCTCGGAGTAGTGGATGACTTTAACTCCGAGCGCCTGATATTCCTCGTTTTTTTTAGTCTCAAACTGCTGCGTTTTAAGCCGTGAGATGGATTCTTTGCGAGTTCCGATGTCAAGTTCGACACCCTTGATGGCAACTTCATTCTCCTGCAGCGAGGATTTCGCGTCGTCTACGGCAGCCTGGTTCTCTGCCAGCCGTTTCCCAGCCAGTTCCTGCTCCACTGGAATGCGTTTCAGTTCCTTGCGGAGTTCTTGGAGGCGGAGGTCCCGTTCCTGCAGACTCAGTAGTGCGGTAATGTCGGGCGGCATTGACCTTTCCTAGCCTACCAGCTCGGGGGGTCAAGGTCCCGTCTTCAATGTGCTGCTTCGGAGAGAGTCCCCAAGCGAAAGTTCGCCCGGAATGTGTTGAAAAGAGCTCTCTTAGGGGCAATCCTCATCGTGTTGCCCGATAGATACCTCTCTGATGACTCTCCGCATCCAATGCCCCGCCTGTCAGCGGCAATTCACAGTCAATGAGGAGCTGAAAGGGAGAACCGTTGAATGCGGATCATGCGAAAAGCAATTTATCGTCGATAGAAACTCTATTGTCAAAGAGCGCGATCGCTACTTTCCGGGGGATATCAAGAAACCGGGGCTCAAGCACTACGGGGTAGCTCCTAGTCAGTCTGAGTCTGCGCCCCGGGTTGATTTTGCCACCGCTATGTATAGCGAAGCGGCAAGCGCTGCGGATGTGATTCCGCCGGCTCCTGGTCGGACTATTGCCGGAGTAGCAGGGATGGCCATTCTTTTGGTGTATCTCGTTGTTTTAGTCTTTGGTTGGATGGGGCAGGGGTTGTTCGGAGAGATGGAACCTGCAAAGCGAATCCTATTGAGTGGATTTGTAATCGTGGTTGGGCTTTTGCTCATATTTACGGGGAGTCTCCGTCGTCAGAAGCAAGCGGTTTTCGGTGGGGCTGGAGTTGCCGTGGCCGTATTAGTGCTGAGTATTTTCATGCCGCCCGGGGATCCCCTGACCCGGGGACCCGCTTCTCCAAACCAAGCTCCTGTGGAAAGGACGTTTTTGGATGCAGAGCCGATCAGGATGTCTGAGGAAAAAGCCCGTTCCCAGATGGCCTACGATCCGATTCAGAGAGCGATTGACACGTTCGGACAGGAATCGGTTTGGGCCCTCTGGGCTCCCAAGATGGGGCAGCATTTTCGGTATCAGATTCAAAGATATCTTCAGCGTAAGACCGGTTCTGCAGCTCGGCCGGCATTTTACCCCCGGGAACAGGGAGGGCTAATGGTGATTGAAGGAGTTGACATCAAAATGCCCGAGTTAGTTAGTCTCGTGGAGCGTTTTGCGAATGTGGAAGACGTTTATGAGGACCTCCGGGTCCTCAGGATTGAGGTGAAGGGGGAAAATCTGCTGGAAGCTAGCTCGGAGCTCGAAGCTCGATTAAACGATACAACTAGTGAGTCCTTTATTGTGCTGAACCGGAAGGAGCTGGAGCATATCGATGTCGACAGGATGAAGGATGCTGCTCAGCGGCTTTCAATGGTGGAGCCAACACGGTTTCGTAATGAAATTTCCGGCCGGCTTGTGGAGTTGCTTGATGAGGAAGTTGATACGGATTTCCGTTCGACGATCTGTAAGGCTATCATGGTGTGGTCCTCTCCTGGAGACGGTGCAGAGCGTGCGGTGGTCCGCCTTGTATCAGATCTGATTTCCAGTCAGCAAAGCGTTCCGAAGAGCACGATTAAATTTCTCGTCGAGCGACGTTCCGCGGGTTTGATACCCCTTTTGAAAGAGCTCTGGGAAAACGCTCCGCTGACTTGGGAAGGCGAGGTTATTGCCATGGGTAGCGACATGGAGGCAGTCATTGCTCCGTCGATTCATTCTAATGCTGATTTAGCTGCTCAGAGGTCCGCTTTGCTCATTCTCCGGCGAGTGGGGACGGAGCTAAGTCTGCCCGATCTTCGAAGTGCACTTGAAACTTCGGAGAAAGGATCGGACGTGATTCTGCTGATTGAGCGGGCCATAGAAGGCATCGAGAGTAAGGCACAGAACAGCGGTGAAGCGCCAGAGCCGGAAGTGAGGCCTCTTGTCGCGCCGGAAGTAGCCCCCGCTCCTGAGGTAGAGCCGCTTGAAATCATCGAGGAAGAAAAGCCGGATGAGCCGGAGTCCATCCCGCAGGACAATTGACCATGAATGTGTCGCTTTGACGGGCGATTGTAGACGCTGCGGACTTACCACGATCTTTCGGAGAAATCTTGGATTCGAACTCCCTGAAAATTCGTTATTTAAAGGGGTTTAAGCTCGGATGTTCTAAGGGCTTTCGGAGGTGAGGGCGGGGTGTCTCGGTCATATCTGGTAGTGCCGCAGCCGATTGAAGCTCACGACGTTCTTGTCGTAGGCCCCCCATTCATGCTCCTATCCACTCATGAGACGACGCTCCTTTCTGCGCACCGCCACTGCTACTGCTCTTTTCGCCGGACCCACCCGGAGTCTTCTCGCTCTTGAGAAGAACGACAAGTTTCGCCGGCAGATAGGGATCCAACTCTACACCCTTCGCAATCAGATCAAGAAGGATCCCCTCGGCACCATCAAGGCGGTCAAGGAGGCCGGTTACGTCCAAGGAGAGATGTATGGTTTTCCGAATTGTGATCCCATGATCAAAGCGGCCAAAGCGGTGGGGCTCCAGTTGCACTCGTCGCACTTTGATTGGGAGTCAGTGGTTAATCCATCTGACGGGGACTTCACCGACTTCCGCAAGACTCTTGAAAAGGCTACCAAGGTAGGTCTCAGCCATCTCGTGATCCCTTATCTGCACGGCAAAGATCGTGGAACTCTCGACGATTACAAGCGAACTGCCGAGAACTGTAACAAGGCGGCATCACTGGCGAAGAAGGAGGGTGTCCAGCTGGCCTATCACAACCATGCCTTTGAGTTTGAGCCGAAGAAAGATGGCGTTTCCGGATTCGACGTCTTCGTCAAGGAATTCAGCTCTGAGATGCAGTTCGAGCTAGATGTTTTCTGGGTCAAAGTAGGCAATATCGAGCCAGTTCAACTGATTAATAAGCTCAAAGGACGGGTCTCCCAGCTTCATCTCAAGGATCTGAAAAAGGGGACTAAGGTCCCCAGTTTTGGCGGGCTGCCCAAGGAGGCGTTCAAGGAGCTGGGCAATGGGATGATCGATATGGAGCCCATCATTGTTGCTGCTCACAAAGGGGGAGTTTCACACTGTCACGTCGAGCAGGATCATAGCCCCGCGCCTCTCAAGAGTATTGTTGAGAGCATGACCTATCTGAGGAGCTTATAAGCTCTTTGTGGTATCGACTGCCGCAGCAGACAGCTTGAAGAAGCATAGCGAGGTTACTTTGCAAGTAATCTCTAAGTTGATCTCTAAGTTCTTGGACAAGCGAAAGGTCAAGACAGCCCGTGGAGGCAAGTGGTATCCCACTTCTGTTAAGAATCTTTTGGAGAAGATTTATAGAGATTTGTCTTCCTCTGCTTGAGTGGCCCAAGGGCCAGCCATCTACTCCCGACGCATATGAATCTCCAGTAGTAGCTTTAATCTCCTGCCACAAACCTTCGCGCTTTCCCTGTCGAGGTAGAGTCCTTTGCTTGATTTCTAGAGCCTCAAGGGTTTCTCTCTGGGCCGTCAAAGGGTGCGTAGTCCAACGGCAGAGACAAGCGACTTAAAATCGCTCCAGTGTGGGTTCGACTCCCACCGCACCTAGACTTTTTCCGAGATTTCACCATAGGCAGTTTATTTTTGTTCGGATTTTGTTATCTGAGAATTTTTGATTCCCGCGATCGTTTTCTTCAGGCTTTTTGGGAAACGCCACTATGAAACTTTGGGAGCGTTCCTAAAACTAGATGGTTAATGAAAACATTTCTATTGTTACTGCCGCTACTATTGGCTTCGTGTTCTGTAGATCACACTTTTGATCCATACTCTGGTCAAGATGGAGATCCCGATGAGTGGGAAGTTCCTTCTCGTCCTGAAGATTATATTCCACCCAAGGCATAAACGGGTTTGTGAATTTGGCCGTCATGCCACGTTGGGGGCGATCATCAAAATTTTTCAACCAGTAACTGCGGTAGTTCCAAAAACCTGAGGGCTTGTTCTGGCATCTGATGGCATTTGCAGTAGAGGTATATTGTTGTTCAGAACCCTGAGAAGTCCCCCCCAATCCCTCTTCCTATGATTCTTTTGGTACATCTTGACGTGTGGATATTTAGAACCAATTCGGTTTTAAAATCCGCATCCGGTAACGAAGTGAGGTTCGAGTCCATCCGGCGGCAGGGCATGATTATTGAGGAAGCTTGAATCTGCTCTGGGGTTGCATTGCGCTGCGGAAGTAGTGAGGAGCGCTCTCTTCCGAATTGAAAAAGAGAGGTTCCCGTGAGAGTTAGAGGCCGCATGAGTCCCGAAGAGGTATCTTCACCAGATATGGAAGAACTTCCTGTTGGATCGGAGAAAGGCTCTGGTGCGCATGGTGAAAACTGTCCTTTTAAGTCCAGCACTGGTGTAATTGACCACACCCGTCGCTGGGATGCGTTCGTTGACAGTGATTTCCTCTGCAACGGCGCTGATCCCGAGCGATCCATCGAGGAAGGAGCCCGGGAAGCCTGGAGAGAGTCAGTGCGCTGTATTGGGCGCCTGCACTGGCAATCTCTCCAAGTCGTTGACGCCCGGGCGCTAACGGATCCCGACTCGGTGTTCGAGGCCTGCGTTAAACACCTCGAGTGCGCGACGAACGGCGGTAGAATCGTTCCAACCCAGACTGTCTTTGGTCGCTGGGAGGACCCTGGCAGGGAAATCCGGATATGGAATCACCAGCTTATTCGCTATGCGGGCTACCTTCAGCCTGACGGTGTGGTTCTAGGCGATCCCATGAACGTTGAGTTTACGGAGCTCGTTCGCGGACTCGGGTGGAGACCTCCTTCCGCTCCTGGTCCGTTCGACCTGCTGCCTCTCCTCATTCAATGCGGCGACCAGTTGCAAGTTCGGGAGTTGCCACCAGGAGTAGTTTTGGAGGTAAGATTGGAGCATCCTGATCATGCGTGGTTCAAATCGCTCGGACTGAAATGGTATGCCCTCCCCACGCTGTCGGATATGCTGCTTGCTACGGGAAGAGAACTCTATCCCTGTGCTCCGTTCAATGGATGGTATATGGGGACAGAGATAGGTTCGCGGAACCTCGGAGATGAGGGCCGCTACAATCTGCTGCCGGTAATTGCCGAGCGACTTGGACTTGACTACAAACGTTCCTGGTTGTGGAAAGACCGGGCCCTTCTGGTGCTCAATGAGGCGGTGCTTCACTCGTTTGAGCGGGAAGGAGTCAGGATGGTTGATCATCACAGTGCATCCCGCGAGTTCCTCAAGTTCTGCAGCCGTGAGGAGCAGGCCGGGCGGGACGTTCAAGCAGAATGGTCATGGATCGTGCCGCCTGTTGCGGGATCTGCAACCGGGGTATTCCATCGGACATACCGCCTGCAACCCAGATTACCCAATTTCCTCCTGCAGAAGGAGCCGTGGAGAACGCAGCGGGGACGAGAGCTCCTGAGCCGTTTCAGTTAGTCTGCTAAAGTGGGCGGGTCAACGATTCCTGTTGGGAGAGGAGAGAAATCTATCGGCTCTGCTGATGCCATCTACTTTCCGGGGAATGGGTGGATTTATTGAAATGATAGTCCGTAGCGGTTCAAATTCCATTCTTCCTCCACATACGTATCACGGGAGTTGCTAATGCTTCCCTGAATCGGGAGACTCCCCAAGTGCTTACCCGGGCCGTGCTTCCTGAAATCCTCGACTCGCTGCCTCCCGATGATCAGCGGGCGCTGCGAAGTCGGCGGGATTTGAGGTTCATCAATGCACTAATGGGGAATACCCGCTGGATTCTGTCCTGTCTCTCTGAAGCGGTGCCTGGCACAGAAGTTCATGAACTGGGAGCAGGAGACGGACGTCTTCTGGGAAAGCTTGCAACACGGGGATTTCGTCTCTGTGGTTATGACCTGCTTCCTCGGCCTGCTGATTCGTGTAAATCACTGCGCTGGCAGCAGGGAGACTTTCTTCAGGGCGAAGAGTCCCTCAGGGGGACTGTAACTGGATCATTAATTCTTCATCATTTGGAGGCGGAGGATCTGCAGAGACTGGGCAAACGGCTCGGGGACGCAGATCAACTTTTGTTTGTTGAGCCTCTTCGCAGCGAGCTGGCTCTCCTACAGGGGTGTGTCTTGAAGCCATTTCTCAGTCCGGTGACCCGTCATGATATGATGGTGAGCATCCGTGCTGGATTCAGGCAAGGGGAGTTGCCTCTGATGCTGGGTCTCGACGATGAGTGGAAAGTAGAGGAAACAATGACATTACGCGGTGGCTACCGGTTGAGGGCGACGCGCTTATGAGAAATATTACGATTGCAGGTGGCGGACTTGCTGGACTCTCTCTGGGAGTCGCGCTTTGTCGTGCGGGCATACCCGTGGTTCTGCATGAGGCCGGTCGATATCCTCGTCACCGGGTCTGCGGTGAGTTTATTAACGGCGTGGGAAAGGAGACGCTCTCAAATTTAGGGATCGAGGATTTGTTTTCGAATACAATCCTCAGTGAGGAGACGCACTGGTTTATCGGAAATCGCAGGGTGTTTTCAGGACGATTGGAAAGGCCCGCAATCGGAGTCTCGAGAAGGTGGCTGGATTTGAAGCTGGCAGGAATGTTTGAGAATCTGGGAGGGACTCTCCACACGGGATCTCGTCAAAGGGAGCTGAGGCAGGAGGGTGTTGTCTGGGCGGCGGGTCGAAGAGGAGAGCGGAAAAGCAAATGGTTGGGGTTGAAGGTTCATGTAGAAAATTTGCAGGATCTTCAAGGTCTCGAAATGCATATGGGACGTAGCGGGTATGTTGGGCTTGCTCCCGTTGAAGAGGGCAGGGTCAATGTATGCGGTCTTTTTCGGCTTCGGCAGTATGGTGGTAAGGGTCCCGAGATGTTGTGGAACTGTCTCCATGGTAATGGATTAGAGAGTCTTTCAGAGCGATTGCGTCAGTCGGGTCCAGACCCGAGTTCATTTACGGCAGTCAGTGCCTTGAGGTTCGGGGGGCAGCCGGGCAACGATGGTGTGCTGGCTCTTGGAGATGCGGAGAGTATGATTCCTCCTTTCACTGGCAATGGAATGTCGATGGCCTTTGAAGCGGCTGAGACTGCATTGGGGCCGCTCTGCAGATACTCGGAAGGTAAAGCGTCTTGGGAAACGGTGGTGCAAGATGTTCGTTGTGGTCTCACTGAGAGATTCAGGCGACGCCTCCTGATGGCGCGTATTCTGCATCCGTTCTTGCTGACTCATGCCGGGAGAGCTTTCCTTTCCGGAGTGACGCTTTCTGGCCTTCTGCCCTTCAAGGCCCTGTCCCGCACGCTGCGATAATAACCATTTTCATGTTTCTCGAATCCATTACCACGGCTTTCCCCGCTTTCTCCTACAGTCAGGAGGATTGCTTGGAAATCACCTCGAATTCTCCGGCTGTCCAGCGTCTCCGGCCGCGCTCGCAGAGTTTGCTGACAAAGGTGCTCTCGGGAGATTCCGGTATCGAAAAACGACACTTTGCGACCGAGGATCCTACCAAACTTTTTGATTGTGATGCCGGCGAGCTAAACGCGAATTTCGAAAGGGAAGCGCCACGTCTTTCGGAGGAGGCTCTCGTTCAGGCGGTGCGGGAGGCTTCTCTCGGGATGGCCGATATCGACTCTCTGATCGTATGTACGTGTACAGGCTACATCTGCCCGGGAATCTCCAGTCATGTTGCGGAGCGGTGCGGGATGCGCAATGATACCTACCTTAGCGACATCGTGGGGCTTGGTTGTGGGGCGGCGGTGCCTGCTCTGCGTGCTGCTCAGGGATTTCTAAGGGCGAACCCTGGAAGTCGAGTAGCCACCGTTGCGGTCGAAATATGCTCAGCCGCGTTCTATCTCGACGACGACGCGGGGGTCTTGATCAGCCTTTGTCTTTTTGGAGATGGTGCTGCTGCAGCTATCTGGTCTGACGCCCCCGGTGAGCATAAATACGAAGCAGGGGCTTTCGCGACACTGCATTGGCCTGAGGAGAGGGAAAAGATCCGGTTTGTGAATGCAGATGGTAAATTGAGGAATAAACTTCACCGCAGTGTGCCCGAGCTGGCGGGAAAGGCGGTTAGTGAGCTCTACGACCTCAGGCAGGGAGAGCCGGATCGTATCCTCGCACATACCGGAGGCCGGGATGTTCTGGACCAGCTGGAGGACCGGCTGGAGTGCGGAAATCTTTCCGAAAGCCGAGACATTCTCAGAAGCTACGGAAACTGCAGCAGTCCCTGTGTGCTTATGGCCCTTCATGAAAGAATGAAGAAGAAAACTTCGGGCCAGCGGCTCTGGTTGACGAGTTTTGGAGCAGGGTTCTCTGCGCATTCCTTTGAGATGTGGCGATCACGCTAGCAGTTTTACAGCTGCTGGGGGGGACGGTCTGGATATCTTTACAGGGGGTCGTAATCCCGATAGCAGTAGGGCTATCTATCAAAACGCTTGTTGCCGTTGTGTCCAAAGATCGTGAGATTAGGGCGATGAAATCACTGCTGATATGCCTGCTCGTTCTGTGCTCATCTTGCCCAGAAGATTTACGTGCGGAGCGCTTAAAGCCAGGAACTAATCGGGTGAGATTAGTGCATGGTGAGCCCCGCGAGATGCTCGTCCGCCTGCCGACCGATTACGACCCTGAGAAGCGGTATCCGGTGGTATTCGGTTTTCACGGAGCTGGGGGGCCGATGGAGGGATACCATCGTCAACTTGAACCTTTGGTGCGGGATCATGGCTATATCAGCGTCAGCCCGCAGGGGCTCAGTAACGGACCCCGGAATCGGAGAGGCGTCACGGCATGGAATGGATTTGAGAATCACCGCTTGAGCCAGGCAGATGATATTGGTTTTGTGAGGAAGGCAATCGACTATCTAAGTCAACACGCGTCGATCGATCATCGGAGACTCTTTGCTACCGGAGGGTCCAGTGGGGCTATTTTCTGCTTTCGGCTTGCTATGGAGACGGATCTTTTCGCTGCCATTGCCCCAATGCGTGGAGCAATGATCAAGCGTCCTCCGGTCCCGATCAAACGTCCAAGGATTTCGATTCTGATGGTATGTGGGACAAAAGATGGACTCTTCGCCGGGGAATCCAAGGTTCCCGGCGAAGTGTTTTATCCAGCCCATGAAACAATGAGATTGTGGTCGAAGAATCACGGTTCCAAGGCAAAGCCTGTCATAATCAAACAGACGGACAAGATCAGATTGACCCGTTTCTCCCCCGAAAAATCTGGATACGAATTATTGCTATATGGGGTCAGGGGAAGTGGACATGGGCTCGGGAGAGAGAGCATGTCCCGCGCGATAGATTACATGGCCCGGTTTTTCTCCGAGCGTACAAGACCGCCGTCACCACCTCAGTAAATACTGGCTTTGCTGGAGGTTAGAATTTCCATGAACACTTCTCGATCGTGCGCTTCACGAACCTTAAAACAAGATTTATGAAATTTCTGACCGCACTCATGATCGTCATCTGCTGCGAGCGAGCAGTAGCTTCGGAGTTCAAGATTCCAGAAGTGGGAGAGCTTCCGCGAATTGACCGTCGTTCGCCTCGGCCCGCGAGCGAGGTTTTGAGAAATTCGGCATATATCCTGAAGTTCAAGGAGCATGCTCCGATCGGTGATGGCTATGTCATTCTCACGGACCATTCTGAGGAGGATTACCTGAGATCCTTGGAGAAACTTGTGAAACATCGTAAGGCCACCCTTATAAAGGTAGAAGATCTTGCGAAGCTATATCAACCGCGGAGCATTCACTCCCTGCGCAACAGGTTGGTAACGCTGAAGCCCAAATACGTGGCGCTTGCGCCGCGGCAGGAGTCTTACAGGGAGAACATGCTGCTTGGGGCATGGGAGCTCCTCACCACTCTTGACGACGACCCCTATCTTGACGTTTTTCCGGGGATACTGGTAGCGCCGTCACCCGAAATTTTCACAGCGCTGATTGATCGTACGATACGTTATCGTGCGATCACGGCAAACGAGCTCCGGCCCTTTGCCATCAGCCAGGTCGCTTCCAATGAGGAAACTCGATCTTTGCAGAAGGCAGGAGTCCTGCGCAAAGTGTTTGCGAGCCATGGGATCGAGACCCCTACTCTCGCAGTCTATACCCCTAGGGCTACGGAAGCTCCGGAACTCAAGGGTGAGAAGAGCTGGAAAATTCGGCTCAGTCGTAAGGGCGATTTTGTAAAAGAATTCGCCCCGGAACTATCCGAGGTTTTACGCGCAGCGAGGCTGGTTATCATGCACGGGCATGGAATTCCAGGAATGTCATGCTCGGTGGATATCGAGGGAATTCCAATCGATTCACGTAACGCCGTGATCCTCTCGGGGTCATGTTTCTCAGCGGCTCCCACAGAATCGGATTTCCCTCGGATGACCTCTGCGCCCGGTGGTTACAAAGTGGCCCCGCGCCCAGCCTTTGCGACACAGTACATTGAGCGGGGTGCTACTGTGTTCTTTGGGCACATGCGACTCAGTTCCGGCTTTCCTCATCTCTATCCCGTGCTGGAGAAATGGTTGAGCGGAGCGACCGTGGGAGAGGCCTATCAACAATTGATCAACGGAATTATCGACCTGCGTGGATTTCAATCAGGTCGCTACGTTGTTAAACAGCCGGCCAACCGGCGTAGATTGCCGCAGAATGCGCTATTGTATAGCATCTTCGGCGATCCGGCCATTATGCCCTTTGAGTCCTTGACCGCGGAAGCGGCAAAATAAGATGCCGACCAGCTCAGGGGCGAAAGTCCGAGGGCTTCGGAAGAGGGCTATCCGGATTGTTGCGTCCGGTGTTTCCTGAGGGATCGCCGATCGGAACTGGCCGGATGCGCTCGGAGGTAATGCGAACGACAACGTTAAAGCCGGCCCCTTCCTGACCTGTTCCAAGGATTACACTGTGTCCTTCTTCCGTATACCACAGATGAGATCCCAGAATGGCTCCGTCCTGAAGTTCGTTGGCACGGGGGAATTCCGCGGCTTGTACGGGTCGGCCATGCAGTTTATTCAAAAGATCAATTAGCTCGGACCAGTTACCCTGCAGGGACGTGACATACTGCCCTTTGCTAACGGGCTGTGTTTGAAGAGTGACCTCGCGAAGCCCACCGCTTTTGTGCCAGTCGAAAAAGAGAAAGCAGTGGAGTCCCCCTATGGTGGCCTTCGTCTTGTAGATCCCATTGAGACCAGTTCGACCGAGGAAAATCCCGTCACCAGCAGATGTTACCAGAGCGCTGGCCTTAAGCTTTTTTTCAACCGTATTGCGATTGTCCCCGAACTCCAATTGATCGAATGCCGCCCCCTTTGGGGGAGGCGCATCTGCTGCGAGGTCCTTGGGAGCGACGTTACTTCTTACCCAGGCTTGATCCTCATTGTGAAGCTTCAGGATGCTCAAGGTGATGATTCTGCCATCGCGCCGCTTTAGTGTGACGCGGGCTCCGTCGCTCGAAAGATACTCGGCTTGAAAGCTGCGATCTCCGTCAAGATTGCGCCACATCCTCATGGCGGCAGGTGCCATCATGCTTGAGGTGAGAAGAACGCTGATGATGATCAGAGAGCGCATTGGTGATTCAGTATTTTCCTCCAGGAACTCGCGAGAAAGGAGCTGGGGGCAGGGATATTATGCTTCGGGCGTCTGATACGAGGTGAATCTCTTACAATAAAAGACCCGGCTAAGGCCGGGTCTTAACGTTTAGGCTTCTGGACTTGGATCTGACTACCTGTTCTGGCGACGGCTATGCCCGAAGTATGACTCGTAACCAAGCTCTGGAGGGAACTCAGTAAGCCCGTCACTGGGGTTCATTTCCACACGCCAGTCTGTCCCACACTTCTGGTAGGGTGGCTTGAATGTTCCCTTGTGGGTAGGGCTGTGAAAGGTAATTAACTCATAGAATCCATAACCCATACGCTGAAGCGCTCTCTGGCTGCCATCAACGATACCATAGGAGCCACCAACCTTGCGACCCCCAGCACTGCCACGACGGAAAAACTGCTCCGGTATTTCGGTGATCCCGTAAATGATATTGGCAAGGGCGCGGCCCAACTTACGAGTGGAATTATACTGGGCTCCTGGAGGGGCTTGAATGTCAGCGTAAACACTGCCAGACAAGGCGAGGACAGAAACGATCAGGATCAGCTTTCTCATTACGCTGGGCAGTGTGACCAAGAAAGACCGTGGGTGGCAAGCGGTTATTAGCCAATAATACCTGTGGTGCGTTGACCGCATTCTCCATGTTGGGCGAGTTTCCTGAGGGCGGGCTTATTAGATTATAATATTCTTATAATAAGCATTTTACACGTTCATTGAGGGTCCTCGAGGGGCCCTGCGCGAGGTTCCCATGGGAGCTTGGCGCGGTCAGTATTTTCCGGGTAGAGGAGGCGGAGGAAGGCCTTCAGGTCTGGTTTCAAAGGGCGAAGGACATTCCGAAGCTCGCTTGCTTTTTCGAGATGTCCCTCCTCTAGCAGGGAGCTTGCTCTAGTTTCCAGCTCGGTTCGGTAGTCTTTCTGCAGGGCTTTAATCTTCCTATCGTATTTTTCCTCGAGTGCTTCAAGCGCGGCGACGGCTTGCTCGTGTGTGGTTCGCAAAGCTACTCGATCTACGGCGATTGAAGGCAG
Organism: Roseibacillus sp.; assembly: GCA_002709915.1. Classification (GTDB taxonomy): domain Bacteria; phylum Verrucomicrobiota; class Verrucomicrobiia; order Verrucomicrobiales; family Akkermansiaceae; genus Roseibacillus_B. The sequence continues at coordinate 19,698 of PARF01000065.1, forward strand.
GAGATCACCGTTGGCGGCAGCCTTCTTGAGAGAGACCTCAAGCACTTCAAGTTTGTCGATTTCTCCGCGCAGGTGTGCCTGATTTTGTTCCGGCTGTCGAATCGCTCTCCCGTATGCTGACTTCGCTTCCCGAATGTGTGTGGTCAGTTCGCGCTCATACTGCACGATGAGTTTTCGCTTGTTCCAAGCGAAGGAACTTAAATCTGATCCCACAACTTGCTCAGTTCTTCTGTTGATGGCCGAGAGCCACGTTTTTAAATTAAAGGTTCGGGTATTTTTTGCGCGAGTGTTGCTTCCCGGAGTGGTCCATTCGAGAAGCATTCCCGGTGCCTTCCGGCGGCTTCCCTCGACCATGGTCCATCTCCCGTCTCCGGGTTCGCCGCCTCCCTGTAAAAGAATGCGGTTAAAGAGGGGGTGAGGATTGCCTCCTTGGACGAGTCCTGCGCCGTGCCACGCTTCCCCGCTGATCCATCCCCAAGGTTGCTCAGGGCCACTCCGGAATCCTCCAATCCAGAGGCCTTCACCTGTTCCGAGATAATCCCAGAAATTTGAACAGATCCATTCGTGCTCCAGCCTATTGGAGGGAACGGCGAGGTAAGCTCCATGAGAGGCGGCAAAGTCGAGAGCCTCTGCCCAGCTGATCGCCGAAGTTCGGATAGCATAGAAGTGGGAGCCTTCAAATGTGCGAGTGCCGATTGGAAGCCCTTCTCCCCGTAAAAGGCCCGGCCGGCCTCCGGACAAAGCGAGAATCTTGGTTCTTCGAAGTTGGTTTTTCTCGGTGCCGGGATTATCGCCATCGTCTCTCCACTCAAGGAGGACGTCGCACTTTCTTTCCGAATTTGCAGGCATGAGAATCCCCTTTTCGTTCAGTGCGAGGTGCCAGTCTTCCGCTTTTCCCACAGAGCGCCCGGCAGGCAGAGCACTACCATCGAGCCAATACCATTCGTCGTTCGCCCCCTTGCCGGCTCCAAGCCATGCCGGGTAACGTAAGTCAAATCGGTCTTTAGCCCATTCGCGGTCTTTCCTTTCCTTGAGGATGGCGAGATGGGCTCCATGATCCTCAGCAAAGGCCTTGGCCTCGTTCCAGGTCATGGTTCGCTCCCAAAGAGCGTAGGAGCTATCGTTTCGCCGGACGGATTCCGGGGGTAATTCGCTCCGGTCTCCCGAGGCGAGAGCAATCTTCAATCTAGCCAGAGAGTCTTTTAGTCGTTCGCGAGGTGCTGGTTTTGGACGGGGTGCCAGTCTGCGACCGGTAACGGATTTGCGGGGGGCTGGGTTTCTAGCAAAGGGATCCGGGCGCTTGGCGAGTTCCCGGGTTTGATCTGACGCCTGAGTTTGAGGAGATGCTGCTTCCTTGCCTGTGAATCGTGAGGCTACAGTGGCGACAAGTGCGAGCAGGACAAACGCGAGAGCGGTTTTAGAAACAATCCCCCACGGAATCAACGGGTAGCTTTTCTCAGGGTGTTGAGCCGGGGTTGCGGCGATCTCGTGAGATTTTCGAATAGGAGTAATTGGTGCCTCGGGGGCCCTGATGGCGGGATGAGTTTGTGCCGTCTGTCGGAGGTCGTTAGCGAGTTTCTCTGCCGAGGCGATGCGATCATTAGGTGCGGCAGAGGTTGCTATCTTGATGATGGTGTCCAGAACGAGGGGTGTCTTTGAGATGCTTGAGGGTGGAGGTGGGTTGTCTCCCTCCGGAGTTGCCCCAGTAATTAGTCGGTAAAGTATGCGTGCGAGGGAGTAGACATCGCTCCTGGGGGTGCAGGGGTCTCCGGCAAGAACTTCAGGCGCGATATAGCTTGTCGCTTCGTCATCAAAGTCTCTCAGAGGGCCTTCGAGGGGTTCAATCGTGATGGTAAGGTCAAGATTCTGATTTATAGTGATGGCGACAGGGGATAGTCCGCCATAAGCGAGGCCTTCATCGTGTGCCCGGGCGGCCTTTTCGCATAGCGAACGGACAAGGGAAGCCGCCTGTTCGTAGTCAACGGGACCATGTCTCATCGCCCGAGCGAGTGTGGAGGCCGTGTTCGCTGCCGGGTCTGGATGAGAAGAGTCGGGTTGCATAACGATTAAGGCTTCATCGATGAAGCACTATGTTGCGCTTCCTCGTCGGCAGGCACCTCTTCGCTGGCAGATGTATCCTCGCCAGCAGATACCTCTTCATCCGGGGAAAGCATCTTTTGGACCTCTTCCTGGAGAGGCGTAATTTCGCTAAGAGGAATCAAAGGGTCTTTGACTATGAACACTTCTCCAGAGTAACGGTGCTCGTAGATGCGGAGAAGCCCCGTTCTGGTTTTCTGTGAGTCGGCCTCCACCAGGATCTTTTTTCGCTCGAGCATGATGGCGAGGATATAGCGGGTATTTTCGGTGTGAGCCTCATCCTGCTCGATCATCATTTTCAGGAGAGACTCGGGATCATCCTTATCTGCGATCGTGACCTCGGCTTCGACTTCAGGCGTTCGATAGACGGTGCGCCAGAAGGAGAAAGGGAGGGGAGCTGCCTTCTCGCGGGATTCCCACGCCTCCTGCGAAAAATCTGATCTCAGATAACCATCAAGTTCCGGGTCGGGAAAAATGGCTGTGAAAAAAACCTCTCCATCGGTGAAGGGTTTCTCTGAAATCGAACATTGATGCGCACGGGATTTAATGTGCCAGGAATCAGCTTTGGACATGGTGAGATAGAGAGATGAACCCAAGCGTCAGAACCTAGGGTAATACGCAAATTGAAGGGGAAATATCATGAGGTGCAAAGGGAAAGTCGATTGGATTTCAGTTCCCAGTTCCAAGGGGGATACGACTCAGAATTGCTTGATAGATAGGTCGCCCCTGCAGCCTTCGCCATAGAAGTACCCCGGCGATGATTGTGAAAATCAGGTTGGTTCCCCACGCCGCCAGCAACGGTGTGATCTGCCCCGCGTCCCCGAGAGTGAGGAATGCTTCGGAGCAAAGAAGCATCGCGCCAATGAGGAATGCTGCAATCGCTACTCCGCCAGCTGTGCCCCGTCGGGTGAAGGCAATACCGAGGGGAGCAGAGAGCAGAACAACCACGAGACAGATCCAAGGTTGAGCCCAGCGATAGTGCCACTGTGTCAGGTAAGCCCGCCGGGGTGCCCAGACGTCTCCCTCGTGCTGGAGCAGCCAGCTTTTAAGTTCAGGAATTCCCAGATAATTCTTTTCCAAACCCGGGGCAACAATCTGCCACGGGGTTTCCGGATAGTCGTTAACGAAATAAGGGCTCGGAAGATCGGTTTCGAACTTTTCGGCGAGGGATCCATCATCGAGCCGAGACCTCAAATCCAGACGGATAGCATCCTTGAATGCCCAAGTCCCGGTGCTGGCTGACCATGTTGCTGATTTAGCGTAGAGAACGGACGATGGGCCACTTTCGTCCTTGCTGCGAACCACCACATCTAGGATTGGGTCGTCAGGAGTATAATTGTAGGGAAAACTTCCCACGAGCCATGAGCGGTCAACAGTTCTTTCCGCATCGCGGTGGACATAAAGAACGTTGCGTGCCTGGCTTTTGGATCCTGACTTGGCAAATTCAATGAGGGCCTCCTGATAGCCTTCTCCCCATGGGGCCCAGTGATAGTTCAACAGAAGACAGCAGAAGCTGAAAAATAGTCCTACAACTCCAAGGGGCATAATGACGCGCGTCAAGCTCCGCCCGGTCTGAAGCATGGCGATAATCTCGTGGTTACTCGAAAGTTTGCCGAGTGCGTAGAGCAATCCGAGAAGAAGGCCAAACGGGATAAGAAGGACAAAGGTAGGTGGTAGAATAACAAGGTAATATTGAAGAAGGAACGAGCCGACATTCGTACTTTTCTGGAAGTTGTCGATGTTGTCGTTGAGATCAATAAGAACGTAGATGATCAAGAGGGCGAAGGAGCAAATGCACACAGCTCCCAGCATTTGGCGGGCTAGATATCGATCAAGCGCGCCGGCCATGCTGTAGCAGAGTGCTGCAATTGCAGGCAGGAAGCACAGCAGTCCAAGGAGGAGGGGGCGAAGCTCAAGAGTGATTTGGTCGCTATCGGGGAAGCCGAGAAGGTGAATGTCTACGGCTGCTGCCTCTCGCGAAACCAGTCCGAAGGCCGCGAGGGCTCCGAGTAGCGTCAGAACGAGGCAGGGAGCAAACTTGGAAAGCGGAGAAGGGATCTCGATTGGTGATTGGTTGTTGGGAACAGTGCAGATAAAACCACCCGGTCGTCGAGAAGAGAGATGGAATGGAAACAAAAATGCCGGAAGGTCCCAAAACGCCGTAAGGCTTTGAACATTTCCTGATGATTCTTCCGTCTGACATGGATAGTGGCCAATCATTGGCAGCTGAAATGCGAAGCGCTTTCTCAGAGAATGGGCTTCTGGCAGGATCTCCAGATTTTGAATATCGCCCGGAGCAGCAGGAGATGGCGGAGGCTGTAGGTCGGACCCTTGAAGCGGAGAGTTCCTTGGTTGTTGAAGCAGGGACCGGGGTCGGGAAATCGCTGGCCTACCTGCTTCCCGCCGTGAATTACGGCCTCGAATCGGGCAGAAAAGCGATTTTTTCGACCCATACGATTAACTTGCAGGAGCAGCTTCTCAGAAAAGATCTGCCNNTNGTNCGCAAGNTGNCNGGTAGACCNTTNCGGGCTGCNCTGCTNAAGGGGAGGGGAAANTATGTTTGNCCAGCTCGCCTNAANCAGGCCCGNATGAATTCNGGAGACCTNTTTTCCAGCAGNGAGTCNGANGAATTGGANGCAATCTGGAAATGGTTTGAAACGACTCAGGATGGAACCTTGAGCGATCTGGACTTTCAGCCAACCCCAAAAGTCTGGCAGATGGTATGCAGCGAGGCTGAAATTTGCTCNACTCGATGCTGCGGGGCGAGGGGCGATTGCTTTTTTCAGGAAGCAAGGAAGGAAGCTGCTGATGCTGANNTAGTTGTGATTAATCACACTCTCTTTTTTGCGTTGCTGGATGTTGATAATCTGCTTGAGCACGATGGATACCTTTTCCCAGACGATTTTGTCGTCTTCGACGAGGCCCATACCTTAGAGGCCGTGGCGTCCAACCAGCTGGGACTGAGGCTGACTCAGGCTGGATTGCGCTTTGATCTGCAGCGATTGCATAACCCGCGGTCGAGGAAAGGGCTGCTCAGGAGTTTGGGTGCAGGCAAAGCAATGGCGGCAGTTGAGCGTGCCCTGACGGAATCTGAGGAATTTTTCGATTCGCTCGGAGAGATCAGTGAATTTGGCGATCACGGCAGGGAGTTCCGGATTCGGGAGCCTGAGGCTGTGCCAAATTCTCTCGCTGCGCCCCTACGTGAGCTTTGCGCCGATCTGGGTTCCCTTGCTGACACGATCGGTAACGAGACAACACGGGCTGAAGTTCAGGAAGGGGCTCGACGCATCCAGGATGCTCACTCCACAATAAGAATGTTTCTCGATCAGGACGATGAGGGTTGCGTCTACTGGGTGGAGGCTGGAGGCGCGGAACGGACCTCCTATGCGATGAGAGCTGCTCCGATTGATGTGGCTGAGCGCCTAGGGCCGCTCCTTTTTGCGGAGGGTAAGACCGCAATTCTAACCAGTGCCACTCTTGGCACCGGTGATCCCGGACTAAACTATTTTCGACAGCGCGTTGGGGGAGAGCAGGTTGAGGCCCTTCAGATCGGTAGCCCGTTCAACTACCGAGAGCAGATGAAGATTCATGTGGTTAAGTCCATGCCGGACCCAACTTCATCAGAATATGGGGAGGATTTNGCGAAGTGGATTGAGCATTTTCTCTATCGCAGTGACGGAAGGGCGTTTGTGTTGTTTACCAGCTATCGCAGTCTTCAGCTGGTCGCCAAGGAGATCGAGGATGTTTGTCGGGAGCAGGGCTGGCAGCTTCTCATTCAGGGAAAAAAGTATCCCCGCCATCGTCTTCTTCAGGAGTTCCGGGATGACGAGCGGAGCGTGCTGCTTGGAACCGACAGCTTTTGGACAGGAGTAGACGTTCCAGGTGACGCCCTTTCCAATGTCATCGTAACTCGGCTGCCGTTTGCCGTGCCTGATCATCCGTTGACGGCCGCACGACTCGAGCGCATTGNAGAGAAGGGAGGGAACCCCTTCATGAANTACAGTGTTCCCGAAGCTGTGATTAAACTACGCCAAGGGGTCGGGCGTTTGATTCGGTCGAACCGTGACCGGGGAATGGTTGTGATTCTGGACAACCGGGTTGTAACTCGGCGATACGGCAGAACCTTCCTTGAGGCCTTGCCTGATGCTCCTATCGAGATTGTGGATCAATCTCTCAAGGACGATTGATCGGGCTGGCGCCCACAGGCTACGAGTCCCTGCCCCTCCGCTGAGCTTTNAATCAGTCCGATTCTGAGCATGAGATCGCTTCTCGCAGAAGCTTCGCGGGCCATTGCCCTTGCGCAGTGGCTTTCCCCCCGAGATACCCATAGTTTAAAACCGATCCAAGATGAGCGGCCAAAAGCCGCGAGGCCGGGGCAAGGGAGCCCATCCCCATGATGGATAGCGGCAAAGGGGCATCCTCAAGGGCTTCTGCGATTCGTTGAAAATCCTCGGGCTTCTCCAGTGCGAACGCACATTTTGCCACATCAGCGCCGGTGCCTGCCATCTCATCCACGATGTCCCGTAACCGCTCGCGGGAAGGGCACTCTGTAAAGTCGTGCCAACTGACGATCCGAACCATTCCCTTTTCCGCGGCGCTCTCCCAAATGTCTTTCAACTCATCCAAGGAGCGTAATTCCAGGTCCAGAAGCTTTCCTAGGGAAAGAAATTCTGAGAGNANTTGGGCTCGCTGACGGATCGAGAGCTGGTTCATTCCTCCCTCATCCGGGTGACGAGCCGTCAAAAGAACGGGTAAAGAAATCCTCTGTCTCCGNGCGAATTGCTGAACTTTGTCGCCATTGATGAGAGTATCAAGTCGCAGTTCGATAACATCACAGTCATTCGCTGAATACAGGCTTTCGAGAGCCTTTTCANTACCGACGGATCCAACCACAAGAGGCTGGCGGCTTTTCAGCATGCTAGAAAGGATCTCCATGAATCTGCCGATTGGTGGGACTCTTCTGATGCCAACCGCCGCTCGTTGCAAGGGTGGTTTGGGCAATCTCCGGGCATAACCATGTAAATACGTGGGTTCATGGTGATCCTTACAGAGAATTCTTCTGGTCAAAAACGTGAGGCGTTTTTAGGGTCTGCTCCGTTGATGCGCCCATCATGAATTTATCCCGATACCTCCTCCCATACGTTCGTCTTTCGCTGGCATTTCTCGCTATGGTTCTCGCCCCCGCGGTCATGTCGCAAACAGTGAAGAAAATTGAAGCGTCCGATCCCACCTTTGAGGATCTTCAATCGCCAAGTGTCGGAGGCAACACCGGTAAGAAAAGCTGGAAGCCGAAGGACTGGCTGGAAGTCGAGGTTAAAGTCAAGTTAGAGCCCGGGCGCACTGCTCCTCGCGATGGTCACGTCGACCGCCTTACTGTGCGTTGGTTCGTAGCCGTCGAGAACAAGATCGACAAGGCGGGGCAAAAGTATTTTCTGATGGAGAAAGAGGTGACTCACGTAAACGTACCTCTCGACGAGGATTTTTATCTCTCCTGTTACCTTTCCCCGGCCACGATCAAGCGCCTCACCGGAAGCGAACGCGCCGGGAAAAATTCAATCACTGCGGTGGGTGGAGAAATTACTGTTGCTGGCGCCTCGGCCCCAGCCCGATTTACTTCGCAAGGGAGCATCAGTAAACCTTGGTGGCAGTCGCCAACCATGCAGCGCACCAACAAGTATCCACTGCTCGACAAAAGTGAAACTCCCTTCAAGTTCCTATGGTGGGATCGCTATCTCGAGATCGAGTCGGAGCCGGGCTAGTGCCTCGGGCAGTTTTCCAGCGGTGAACTGCCTCCACCTNACACACTCGAAACATTACCAGCCCGATGGGCTGCTTTACTAATACCTTTCTATAAAAACATCATGGCTGAAGCAGAGAGCACAGTTGCCCTGAGCATCGGATCGCAACGGATTTCCATGGCGGTCTTTGACCCCTCAAAGTCGGGAGGGCTGATCTTAAAATCGTATGGCTCGCAGACGATCCTTGCAGACCCGTCTCAGGATCTCACCCGTCTTCCGCAAATTACTCTCGCAGTAAGAGAGTTGGCGGCCGCTCTAAAGGTTCGGGGGGAAAAAGTTCGTTACTCCATGTCCGGGCAGTCGGTTTTTACCCGGTTTATGAAGCTCCCGCCGCTGGACGAGGATAACGTCGAGGAGCTGGTCAGGTTCGAGGCCCAACAGCACGTTCCTTTTCCCATTGAGGAGGTGGTCTGGGACTGGGCCCGGGTGGAGTCATCGAGTCCTGAAAAAGAAGTCGTCCTTGTTGCAATCAAGCGGGACGCTCTGACCGAAATTAATGAGACCGTGGCTCAGGCTGGGATCAGAACCCGCGAAGTGGATGCTGCCCCGATGGCGCTCTACAATGCCTTNCGCTACAACTATCCGGATGAGACTTCTCCTGTCCTTCTGATGGATGTCGGAGCAAAAGCAACGAANCTGGTATATGTAGAGGGCACCAGGCTTTTTACTCGGAGCATTGCGGTAGGCTCGTCCTCTGTNACCACCGCGATCGCAAAGGAATATAACATCTCCTTCGCGGAGGCAGAGCACCAGAAAGTCAGTAATGGGATTGTCTCCCTGGGAAGTGGTCATACTTCCCAGCTCGATGAGGCAAGCGCCCAGCTCGCTACCGTGATCCGTAATTCGCTGAATAGGTTGCCTGCAGAGGTTGCCCGGACAAACAGTTTCTATCGTAGCCAGCAAGAGGGGAGTCTTCCGACCAAGGTGTATCTTGCGGGTGGAGGCGCGAATCTTTCCTACCTTCCCGAGTTTCTCGAAGAGAAATTGAGGATGCCAATTGAAATTTTTAATCCGCTTCAGCGAGTTTCAGTCGGGAAGTCGATTGATCTCGAAGGGCTCGGACGTGAAGCGCACATGATTGGTGAACTGGTAGGTCTGGCGCTTCGAGGGGTGGGTCAGACACCTGTTAATATTGATCTGGTTCCGGATGCAGTTGCTACAGAGAGAGCAACCGCTCAGAGGAAGCCCATCGTCATAGCTGCGGCGGTTATCGCGATGGCTGCGATGGGATTGTGGGCAGCAAATAAAGCGACTCTTGCCACTGACGCTGCCGCAAACGAGAAGGTGATGGAACAGAAAAAGGCGGTATTGGCAGGGCCGGGAGGAAAGATCGACCGGCAGGTCCAGAGACAGAATGAACTGGCAACTCTGGCTGAAGCTTACGCGGGACAGCAAACGGATCGCGTGAGATGGATAGCTGTCCTCACGGAGGTGCAGAGCTACTTCAACGATCAGGACGTCTGGATCACGGATTTTGAACCGATGGGCCTCTACAAGACCAGCGATCCCAAGTCAGGAGAGGCGCGGGTCAAGCAGGGCTTCTCCAAGGCTGCATACGGGGAGAGCTCTCTCGATAATTTGAAATCGAAGTCCTCTGGAACTGCCACCCCCTCAAGAAGAGGAAAGAAGAGAGGTCCTGCAGCTCCCGAGCCTCCGCAGGAAGCAATCAACGTCATCAGGGTCACGGGTTTCTGGAAGTCGGATGCCCAAGCAGTGGCGAAGATCGTGGACAGGATCCGGGCGAAGCAGGACGAGGACGGGTCACTGTTTTCGTTCAAGCAGAATCCGAATGATCCCAGTAGCGCTGATTTGGCCGACGGCGATATCCTGCCGGTGTTAAACAACACTATTACCGATCCGAATAAGTTAGCGGAGCAGTTCGTCATGATTCTACCGCTNAAGAATCCCATCCAAATCAATTAGGGGACGATAAAAGGAAAACCAGAACCACAAANACTAATGGGATCTTGGATTAAAAATAACAAATTTGAAGCTTTTCTGCTTCTGCTCGTGATTGCCTGGGCTGTGGGGTCGTATCTTTACGGAGCCGACAAGGGGAAACTGTATGATGAATCAAAAGCAAACTACCAGCAGCTTAGTGGAGCGGTTAAGCGGTTACAGGCAAAGAAGCCTTACCCGACCACNGACAATGCAGCGGACTTCGAAAAACAGATCGATGACTATCAGAAAACTGTTTCCGATCTCGGAGCAAAGATGCTTTCTTACCGCCCNGATAGCCTTGAGGCGATTTCCCCACCAAAGTTCATTGAGAACCTCAATGCGCTACGCGCCGAGGTCACTAATTCTTTCGACGCTCAGGGAGTAGAGTATCCGGGTGACCAGTTCTATCTCGGTTTCAAGAACTACACTGGAGGGCTGCCCAAAGAGGGAGCGACTGCGCATTTGAACTATCAGCTTTCTGCCATGAAGGCGCTNTTTGACGTGGTGTCAGCAGCGAAGCCCAGTGCGCTTCTCAATGTCCACAGGTCTTTGTTGGCAGTCGAAAAGGACAAAGCCCCGGAGGCAGTAGCAAGGGGACGAGGAGGACGGCGGGTGACNAGGAGCACAAGCCAGAAGGAGCCTCCATTTGAGCGCCTTCCGGTTGAAATTTCCTTTGTTTCGAGCGAGCCAGTAATGCGGAAGATAATCTCTGATCTTACGAGCCACCCTGACTACTATTTCGTGGTGCGTAGTATGCGGATTCAGAATGAGAAAAGAGATCAAAGTCCGGCCAAGGATGATGTTGAATTTGATGTGCCCGAGGAGGAAGGTGGGGAAGATGATCCNTTTCCTGGCTTTGAGGATGAACTGCCAGCTGACGATGCCGGTGATCCCGCTGCGTCAGAAGACTCCGCTGTAGTGGAGGAGCCCGAGGTTCCCGCTCTGGTTGCTGGCGACAAGGGCAGCCGGGTTCTCGGGCAGATCCTGGGTGCAGAGCAGATCAACGTTCTGCTTGAAATAGACGTCCTTCTCTTCAAGGCGGCGAAAACGGATTCAGAACAGGAAAAGGAGAATTCCTGAAACTTCGAGGCTTGGCCGAGTCCCTCTGAGAGGTTCANGGTNAAGGCCCACATGATCGATATCGAAAAACTACCAAATTGATTCAATGGCAAATCTTTCCGAAAGTTACGACAAAGTTTCGTTAGTCCTCTCCATCGTCATAGCTGCTGTGGTAATGGCTTTGATCTTGATGGCAAAGGGAAATGTAGAAGAGGACTTTGAGCCGCTTTCAAAGCCTACAGAAGCTGAGGCTCCCGAGAATCCCAAGCAGAAGTTTTATGCTGAAACCACATCAGAGATTGGCGGTCAGGTTACCCTTGGTGGGCCAGTCACCGAGAAGGGCCGGGCGATAGAGTTGACCGTCGGAACGCCTCTTTTTCTTAATCCTACAGGCGAAGAAATTGATTTGGGAGATGAGACGTATCCGATGGTTCATGACCCGATCCCGAATCAGTGGTGGTTAGATCATCGAATTGATCNGGGTTGGAGTAATTCTCCGGGCCTTGACCAGGATGGGGATGGGTTCTCCAACGGGGAGGAGTTTGCCAGTGAGACGGATCCGAATGACCCCAACAGTTTCCCGGCGCTTATTACAAAACTGCAATGTGCAGAATTGCAGAAGCGAGCATTCAGGTTGACTTACTCGTCTGACAGCACGATTGGGCAGATAAAGCCAACGGACACCTTCAAGTTCAATCATGAAGAAATCGTTGGAGGCAGGAGTGTCAGGACGGGTTCGGAGAATATTCCATTCGGGAAGGGNAACGATTCGAATCTTTTCAGCAAAGGCGGAGCGCAAATGCGCTACGAGCTCAAGAAAGTTGAGCAGCGGGAGTTTGAGAACCCAAACACCGGAATTGTCCAGAAGGCTAACTTTGCGGTAATCGAGGACGTCGCCGGGGCTAAAAAGGGGGACATCCTAGAGATTAAAAAGGGTTCCCGTAACGGGGTTATCCTGAGGGATTATACGGCGGTCCTCGCGCTCGCGGCTATCGGCCAGCAGGCTGTAACCCTCAAAGTAGAGGAGCGAAGCAGTTTTTCCCTTCCGTTGGACCCTGATGCTGCTGAAAAACCCTTCAAATTCACGGGTGTTAGCGACGCAGGGGCTGTAATTATTGAGTGGCAGGAGGATGGAGAGACCAAAACTATGGAGNTTCAGCCTCTCTCACCTGCAGAATAAGCTCTCAGAGTCAATCCTTACTTCTCACCCTTTCTGCACTATCTCAGAGAAAAAGCTTCACAAAGGAGCTCGAAACGACCACAAAACCCGCCCTATCACACCATGCAACCAGCGAAGTATTTACTCAACCGCACGGCCCGTGTCCTAACCTTGTCCCTTGGGCTTGCCACCCTTGTGCCCACTGTCGGCTTTTCTCAAAGCGACCTGGCTAAGAGGGAAATGATGCGCCGTTCCGAGAAAGTCCGTCAGGCTGAAGAACTCCTTGGATCCGGTCGCGAGGCCTACCAGAGTGGCGACTATCAGTCTGCAGTGACAAGCTATAACGAGGCTCTGGGTGTTCTGCCTGGTGGTTTTGCCACCGCAGAGCGAAGAAGAGTTTTGGAAGCACACTTAGCTGACGCTACCGTGGCGTTGTCCCAGCAATTTCGTCGGACGGGAAAGTATGCGGAGGCAAGAGAGAAACTGAATCAGGTTCTTTCGATCGATCCCAACAATCAGCGGGCACGCCAAGAAATTGAATATCTCGACGATCCAATTCGGACGAACCCTGCTCTGAATTATGACCACACCACGAATGTGGATAAGGTCAGGCGGTTCCTCTACACCGCTGAGGGCTTCAAAAATCTAGGCCTCTTCGATGACGCCATCCGGGAATACCAGAAGGCGCTGCAGGTCGACGAATACAACTCAGCTGCGCGCCGAGGCATGGAAGGGATTCATCAACTTAAATCCGATCATTACCGCACCGCCTTTGACGAGGCTCGGTCAAGGATGCTTGCAGAGGTGGATGCTGCTTGGGAAATGGCAGTGCCTCCTCCAATTGAACTCGACGGTAGTGTAGTGGGTGGTTTACGGCCCTCCCCCGTAGGTGTGAACATCGAGTTCAAGTTGAAGAACATGATCATCCCCGTTGTGGATTTCGACGACACTACGGTGGAAGAAGCGATTGATTTTCTGAGGCAGAGGGCGGCCGAGCTCGATAAGTGGGAGCTCGACCCTGTGAAAAAGGGAATCAACTTCGTTATTCGAAAGCCCCGGATCGGTGGTGGAGCACCTGATGCCGAGCTCGACGTCGAGGGAGGTCTGGGAGCCATAGATCCCGGTTCGGCGCGGGTGAAAGAGTTGAAGCTTCGGAATGTGCCGCTCTCCAGCGTGCTTCAGTATATCTGCGAGCAGGCGCGTCTGAGATTCAAAGTGGACGATTTTGCGGTCACCCTCCTTCCTATTGGATCCGCTGAGGGCGAAGATGTCCTTACCAGAAAGTGGAAGGTTCCACCTACTTTCCTCAATGACATAGGCACCGGTGGCGACGGAGACGGCGCTGCAGATGCTGATCCCTTCGCTGCCGACGATGAAGGCCTCGGTAATCGTTCGCTCGCACCGCGACGCCCATTGAAAGAAATTCTGCAAGATGCTGGAATCGAATTTCCTCCTGGTTCTTCGGCTCAATACATTCCCAGCACATCGACTCTGATCGTCAGCAACACTCCACAGAATCTGGATCTGGTGGACCAACTCGTTGAAGATATTCTCGGGGGAAGTCCAAAGATGATCCGAATCGTCACTAAGTTTGTGGAGGTGGCTCAGGAAAATTCCGATGAGCTTAGTTTTGACTGGATCGTTACTCCTTTCGGATTGGGCGGAGTAGTTTCGGAAGAGCTCTTTGCCGGTGGAGGAACTCAAGGAAACGGCCAGGTCCGCACCGGGGCGGACTTCATTAGNCCGNNAGCCTTTACCAATATCCCGGGAATTCCTGCAGCAAGTAACCAAGCCGTTCAGAACATCGTTACTGCTTCGAACAGGAGCGGTGATACCGCAGTGACCCGGAACAGCATTGATGCCGTCCTGAACAATCCGAACCGGAGTGCTCAGGTAAATCGTCCCGCGCCTGGCATACTCAGTCTTACTGGACTCTTNAATAGTGGACAGCTCCAGATGATCATGAGGGGACTCGCGCAGAAGAAGGGCACCGACATCATGACTGCNCCCAGCGTCACTGCACGCCCCGGACAAAAAGCGACTATTGAGATCATAAGGGAATTCATTTATCCCACCGAATATGAGCCACCGGAATTGCCCAACCAAGTGGGTGGTGGCTTCGGAAACCAAGGTGGTGGCGGCCTCATTGGAGGTGGTGGTGGAGCCGGTGGCTTCCCCGTTACCCCAGCGACTCCCACAGCCTTTGAAACCCGGAATACTGGTGTCACTTTGGAGATCGAGCCGAACCTTGGTCCGAACGAATACGTGATTGATCTGCGCTTTGCACCAGAGATCGTCGAATTCGAAGGTTTCATCAACTATGGTAGCCCCATCACGTCACCAGCGACTGATGCCTTTGGTAACCCTGTGACAGTGACGATCACCGAGAACCGTATCGAAATGCCGGTCTTCTCGAGTCGGCGTGTGAGCACAGGAATCACAATTTATGACGGGCATACTGTCGCGGTGGGTGGCTTGATGCGCGAGGACGTTCAGGATGTTGAAGACGGTGTTCCAATTCTTAGTGATATCCCGCTTATTGGCCGCTTGTTCAAGAGTGACGCCCAGAGCAACATCAAGAGCAACCTGATTATTTTCGTTACGGCGAACATCATCGACGCTTCTGGCAAGGATTACCGGAAGCCTAATGAAGTAGACCCTAGCGGCACTCCTGTTGACCCTGTCAGCACTGACCTCGGAGGAGGTCCTGAAGGGATCCTGCCTCCGCTCTAGGCGGTCCCTACCGACTGGTTTTATAAAGCCCGGCAGTCTGACTGTCGGGCTTTTTCTTTCTGGATTGGAGAAAGAATCAGAATCAGACGTCGATTTGTGTGTTCACTACAGAAAGAGCTGCGACATTCATTGATCCCTGAGAACAGAAATTGAGCTATGTATTCGTTCGCATTGACCGGTGGTATCGCCACGGGAAAAACCACTTTTAGCAGGTTCCTGGTGGAAAGATGCCCAAGCGCTGTGGTTTTCGATTGTGATAAGGTCGTGTCCCGCCTGCTTCACGATACGCTGATACAACAGGAGGTGATTGCGACGCTTGGAGAGACTGTAGTCGATCAGGTTTCTGGTGGTCTAAGTCGANCTGCGCTGCGTGAAGAGGTTTTTAATAATGAGTGCTCNAGNGCGTCGCTGGAGAAAATCCTACACCCCTTGATCCGGGAGGAATGTCTTGAGTCGCTGGCCGAAACTGCTACCTCTGGAGTGTCGTCCATGTTCATTGCGGACGTTCCGCTTCTCTTTGAAAGCGGTTTCGACTTTGGATACGAGAGCTCCCTGCTGGTTGCCACCACTCGTGAAACCCAGTTAGAGCGTCTCAAGTCCCGCGATGGTCACGGCGATGCCCTCATGGAGGCCATGCTCAACGCCCAGCTCCCTATTTCAGAAAAGGTGGATCGGGCAGACGTGGTTTTCTGGAATGAAGGGCCGGAGCAGGTCTTGCGACGCCAGATTTCTCGCTTCGTAGATACCCTAGACATCCTCAACTAATTGTCCAGATGGCTGCCAAAAAGAAAAGTTCCCGGAAAAAAACTGCAGCCAAAAAGGTTGTGAGTGCGAAGACGGCAAGCCCCAGAAAGAAAAGCGCGTCTAAGAAAGCGACCAAGAAAGCGACCAAGAAGGCGACCAAGAANGCGACCAAGAANGCGACNAAGAAGGCGACCAAGAAGGCGACCAAGAAGGCTGCCCGAAAAAAGACACCCGCAGCGGAGGCGAGCGAGAACAGTGAGAAAGATAAAACTGCAGAGCTTGAGGTAGTAGTTGAAAGCGCTGCGGAAGCTGCAGGTCGAGCCGGAGCGGAGTCGGAAGTTCAGGTAGAGCCAGTCAAGGCAGAACCCCAGCCTTCCTACGATGTTCCGGATAGGATTGATGTAAATGAATTCCGGGAGCGCGCCCTCTCCAGCCTTCTTGATACTGCTGCGGAGTTTCCTCTCAAGGTAAATAGTGCGGCTGGCAAAAGTGCGCTGATCTTCGAATTGCTAGCCTTCTACTCCAAGCACGGAACGGAGCTGGAAGCAGAAGGAATTCTGGAACAGGCGAAAGAGAACTATGCGATGCTCCGTGACCCTGTTCGCAGTTTTCGGACTTCACCTGATGATTTCTACGTGGGAGGTAATATTCTCAAGCAGCATGGCCTCCGAGCTGGGCAGAAAGTGAAGGTGAGGCTCAGGGCGCCAAGAGAGCGTGACAAGTATCTTTCCGCTCTGGAAGTGCTTACAGTTGAGGGTCGCGAGGCCAGTAGTTTCGATAAGCCCAAGGGGTTCGATCAGTTGACCTCGTTGTTTCCGGAGGATCGATTTGTTCTTGAGCGTCCATCGGCTATGGCAGCGAGGCTGATTGATATTGTNGCCCCTCTTGGGAAGGGTCAGCGGGGGTTGATTGTGGCGCCACCTAGAGGAGGTAAGACCATTCTCCTNAAGGAAATAGCAAAGTCGATCGCAGCCAATCATCCTGATACGAAGCTGATTGTTCTCCTCCTCGATGAGCGCCCGGAGGAAGTGACGGACTTTGAAGAAACGGTTGATGCGGAGGTNTTCAGCTCGACCTTNGATGAGCCCTCCAAGCGTCANGCTCAGGTTTCAGANCTGGTGCTNGAGAGAGCCAAAAGATTNGTCGANCTTGGGCAAGACGTTGTNATTCTTCTCGATAGTCTGACTCGTCTGGCCAGGGGCTATAACAACTCCCAGCGGGGAGGTGGGCCAGTTGGGTCTGGTGGATTAAGTCCACAGGCTCTTCAGAGGTCTCGAAAATTTTTCGGGGCGGCACGAAATGTGGAAGAGGGAGGAAGTCTTACGATTGTTGCGACCTGTCTCGTGGAGACCGAAAGTCGGATGGATGATATCATTTTTGAGGAGTTAAAAGGGACGGGCAACATGGAGATTCGTCTCGATCGAGAACTGGCGGAGAGCCGGATTTATCCGGCAATTCATATTCCTCAGAGTGGAACTCGTAATGATGACCGGCTCTATCACCCAGAGGAAATGAGTCGCGTGATTGAGATCAGACGAGCACTTACTACTCTGCCTATTGGTGAGGCTCTCGAAACGCTCTTGAGGCAGCTGGCGAAAAATTCCACAAATGCAGAGCTCCTCATGCGGGGTATGATTTAGCCTCNAGTAGACGCGGTGCTCGCTGCGAACCTCTGTTTAAGAGGTTGTGATCACAATGCGACTACATTCTTCCTAAGAATCTTCTTGCAGACAGGGGCATCTGGGACGACAAAAAGGGGTGCCAATGCGTAAATCCATAGCGAAATTCCTCCTTGTTACGGCGCTGGTCGTAGCCCCGGTTGCTTCATCGGCTCAGACGTTGTTGTTCTCCAACTCAAAATCGTGGAGGCAAACTGGTCCTGAAACGCTCANTTACCTGGGAGGTCGGACAGACATGTTTTTCCAAGATGGATTCTGGGAGCTTGGTCCATGCACGGGGCCATGGCCCAGCATCTTCGGCCCTAGTATATTTTGTCCTATTGGGACTACAGGATTTATCGCGCAGGGTGACATTGACGGTGACGGGATCAACGACCAAGGCTCGTTCTGGTCGGTAGCTTCGATTACCCCGGCCGCAACGGTTGAACCCTTCCGCCCGGATCTCATCAGGCTTATCTCAGCTCCTCCCTCGGGTTTTACCCGGCTCCTCCGTTCTTCCAACGGAGACATAGCGGGAATTTTCGATGTCTTCGATTCAAGTGTGATCGTGTGGTATAATGCGCTGGACGGGATTATCGACGATAACGAGGTGGCAATTTACAATGCGCTCCGAGGCTATGATGCTGGCTCGCAGGAACTAGAGAGGCACTATGATGATGTGCCGTGGGGGCCTTATAAGTTCAGCCTGCCCGGGATCGTCCCGTCAAGTTCGCCGCCCGACGTAGAGCCAGAACCAATCATTTACGGGATCGATCACATTGTGACTCCTGATGCGTGGCCAGGTCGTGGTGCGGTAGCCCAAGGCTGGCGCAACTCCAACGAGGATTGGGGCGAAAAGGGCGAGTTAGAGGCTGACCCGCGAACGTTTTACGACTTTCAATGGAGCGGGCTCACTCCGAGCAACACCCTGCAATCGGACGTGCTCACCTTTTCCCTTAATGGCAATCAGTATCTTAATCCAGAAGGAGTTGAGGAAGTAAAATACAGCTTGGATGCTGCAGGGCGCGGTGTGGTGACCGGATTGTCCTGTTTCAACACGATCACAACGGATCTGAATCTCGATGAGATTCTGGAGCAGGGAAAAATCTACGAGCTGAACTTCACGACGGGACTACTCGCAGGGACGGAGGAAGGNAGGCAGTATCCGATTACTGCTTTTGGTGATTCGGGAGATTTGGCAATATTCAGGGTTGTTACTCGTGCTGAAGGTTACACCAGAGCCCAGGCGCAGGAAGCCGCTCAAGCTGCAGGTGGCCGTTTGGCAATCCTCAACACGCAGGACAAGCTTGATTTCGTCAACGGTCAGCTGATTGGCGCTGGATTTGATACCTTGGACGGAGAGTGGCCTTCCATGTGGATCGGGTTAAGTGATAGCGCAGAGGAAGGTGAATGGCAGTGGGATACTGGAGAGGCTCTTGGCGACGCTCAGAACTGGGAGGTTGGGGCCCCCGTTATTGATCCACCTGAGAATGTTTTCGATTTTGCTCAGATTCTCGGGGGTGTCGCTGCCGATGGCGCAGCTCCGCTATGGTTTGATGAGGAGGGAACTGTCGAGCTTGAGGCATTCCTCCTCGAGATCCCTCTGCTCAACAGCAACGAGATCGTGTTGCCTAGTGCAACAGATCTTACTGCGGGCGTCGTGACGGGCAGCATTACGTCCAGTGAGGGTTTCGACCTGGTGACCAATCGGTCGCTCGGAGATCCCAACTGTCTTCAGGTCGGGCAGACGTATCGGCTCGATATCATCAGTGGCGAACTTGCAGGGACGAGTCAATTTCCGATCACGACGTGGGACGAATTTACAGTGACTACAGTCGGGGATGATCCGCTCCCCTTCGATACGGACGGAGTGCCATCCCTCGCAACTGGAGATACGTTCGTCCTGACTCCTGAGAATGTGAACGCTACCTTTTCCGTTGGCTATGTTGGACGTCATTTTGTGGAAGCCAGCGATGCCTTGGAAGCACCTGCAGACTTTTCAAGTCTTGTCCGTGGAGCAGATTACCGAATCGAATTTTTGACGGGAGATCTGGCAGGAACCTCGGATACTGTCCGGAACTGGGGATTTCCAACAAACGCCTATCTCGAAACGGAAACCGACTTTTTCGGGCAGCTCGAGGTTGGTGATACCTTCAGTATCGATCTCATTGAGTTGCCGGCTATCAGCATTGCGGTAGGGGATAAGTTTGAAATCGGTCAGATCTTCGAAGATTGGGTTCAGGATAAATATGACGCTGGCGAAGTGCTCGCAGTTGATGAGTTTACCCTGTCCGCCTCTCCTGATTTCGGAGGTTTTGGAATAGCCCCTACGCCCGACCTTATCGTGGATGAAGACCCTCTTCTCGGGCCTCTTTACGCCGTCGCCAGAGAAGACGCTATCGTGTTCCCTCCTTATCCGATTGGGACACTAGTTGGAGACCGTAGTGAGTTCATTCTAGGTACGCTCGACAATCATTATCAGCTAGGNCCCTTCTTCTTTAATCCCGGCGATTCTTCGGACATCAGGCTGACTATCAATCGTNCGAGTCTGAGCAGTCAGACCGCGATTGATGCAGGGAGCTACGATCTGGCATTCCGAGTGCAGTTTATTGATACCTATGAGGGTTTTGCAATTCTTGGNGGACTGGGCGACGACACCGGGTTTCCGTTTGCCACTCCGAGCAGCGAGCGGGAGCCTGATTNTGACTTCGACCGGGATGGAGCGTCAAACCTCCTTGAATATGCATTGCAGAGTGACGTTGCAGACCCCAATGACAGACCGGCTTTCCTCTATGCACTTGACGAGGAGGCTGGCAGTTGTACCGCGACCCTGACGAAGCGGCCCTTCACTGGCTCCAGCNTTGAATACTATTTCGAATACAGTACGGACCTGCGTACTTGGACAACAATTGATGATGACGACCCCATCTTTGAGATTGCGGTAGATAACGAGGAGACCCTCGAAGTCACAAATCTCTCCAATTTCCCAGGTGAGCTCGCTGCTCCGGCATGCTTTCTCAGGGTCAGGGTAGAAATTACGAGATAGAAGGAAAGGCGAGGAACTGGTTTAAATCGATTGCGGAGGGGCACGACTTTAAGTCGTGCCTTTTCTTCATAAAAACAGATCTAGTGAATCATGAGCCCATTACAGGAATCCGAAGCGCTCTTTGAAGGGCTAACTTCCGGTGCGCGATGATTACTACCACTAGTGAATTGGCCGCTCTGGTCGAGCAGCTACCCGCGTGCGATTCTACTTATACTGGAATCGATCTTGAGGCTGATAATCTTCACCGCTATGCCGAACAGCTGTGTCTGATACAGATCTCTGACGGGAAAGATGTTTTTCTGGTCGACCCTCTGGAAGTAGACGACCTTTCCCCTTTCAGGAATTATCTCGTGAGTCATAAGGTATGGATGCACGGGGCTGATTTCGACATGACCCTGCTGCGCAGAGAGTTCAGGTCGCTTCCCGAGATGATCTATGACACCCAAATAGCGGCCCGGTTGTTGGGAATCCCACGGTTCAGCTACGCAAATCTCGTCGAGAAATTCTTCAATGTGAAGCTGTGCAAGGCTTCTCAGAAAGAGAATTGGGGACAAAGACCCCTGCCTGAAAAGATGCGGGAATATGCCAGTAATGATGTCCGCTATCTGCTCCCGCTCGCTCAGGCTCTTGAAGATGATTTGAAGGAGAAGGAGCGTTACCCCTGGTTTTTGGAGAGTTGCCAAGCAGCGATGAAGCGCGTGTTGTGTCGCGAGCTAGAAAAGGAAGATCCATGGCGAATTCGAGGCTCGGGGAAGCTTGAACCTCAGGCCCTTTGTGTCCTGCGATCTCTCTGGCATTGGCGGGACCGTGAAGCGCAGGAATGGGACCGGCCCCCATTCATGGTTGCAAGAAATCAAGACCTGATCAAATGGTCGGAAGGGNTGGTTAGAGGAGAAAAGATTCAAACTCCGCGCAACGTCAAGGGAGGTCGAGCGCGGAGGTTCAAGAATGCTGCTGATGAGGCTNTTAAAGTATCAGCTTCTGATTGGCCCGAGCGTCTAAGAGGAAGTGGGCGGCGCTGGAACAGTCTTCAGGAGAAACGGTATGACGACCTAGCGGGCAAGCGCGACGAGGCGGCAGAAAATCTGAAAATAGAACCCTCAATTGTAGCATCCCGAGCTGCTTTGGAACAGATAGCCTGGGACGAGGATCCTGCTCAGCACCTGCTGGATTGGCAAAGAGGGCTGCTTGAGCTCTAGATGAATTCATCTTGTGCTNAGAAACGCCTGATTTTCCAAAATGCGACAGCGAGAGGGCCCCGGGAGATTGCATTCTGACCCAACGATTTCTGCCTGTAATTTTGACGGTTAAAACGGGTCAAAATAATGTCATGGAATCACCGGAAGAAGGCGAAAGAACCTTGTCTACCCAGCCGTTCTGGACCACCTTTTAGGCACCTATGCCGGACCCTGAATCGGAGGCTGAAAAGTCTGGAATTACTGTTTCCAAAGAGGAGGCATACGACGCCTCCAAGATTGATAAACTGGAGGGTTTAGATGCGGTCCGGAAGCGTCCCGGCATGTATATCGGTGATCCCGATGAGAGAGGATTACACCACCTCGTTTTTGAGGTGATGGATAACTCAATCGATGAGCATCTCGCAGGATTCTGTGACCAGATCAAGGTAGCTATTCATGCCGATGGTTCGGTCTCTATTTCAGATAATGGGCGAGGCATTCCGGTGGACATCCATCCCAAATTTAAAATACCGGCGGTGGAGCTGGTCCTTACTGATCTCCATGCGGGTGGCAAGTTCGGTCAAGGCGCCTATAAGTATTCAGGGGGTCTTCATGGAGTGGGTGCGAAGTGTGTGAATGCTCTCTCGGATTGGTTCAAGGCCGCGGTGAGGCGGGACGGTAAAATCTACTCGATTACCTTTGAGAGAGGAAAGACCTCTAAACCGCTCGAAGTNGTGGGTGAAGCCGGTGCCGGGGATACCGGCACGACAATCACATTCTTCCCTGATGCGACGATTTTCGTTGATACGATTACCTTCAACTTCAGTCGTCTCGGTAATCGCCTCCGTGAGCTGGCCTTCCTCAATCCCGGGCTTACAATTGACCTTGTCGACGAGCGTCCTGAAAGCGCGGAATCCACCACGTTCTTCTACTCTCGCGGGATCGAGGAATTCGTTATTCAACTGGGTGAAAACAAGGCGCTTGTGCACGCAGATCCCATCGTGCTCAGGGGCAAGCGTGAGATCGAAGTAGATTATGACGGCAAGATTACCAAAGACGACGTCTTTGCGGATGTGGTTCTGCAATATAACGACAGTTATAATGACCAGATTCTCTGTTTCGCGAACTCCATTCCGAATGCCGATGGGGGGACTCACCTCACAGGCTTTCGGACTGCTTTGACGAGAGCTGTAAACGTGTATGCCAAAGGGAACAAACTGCTCAAGGAGAAGGATCCCTCGCTNAGTGGAGATGACGTGAGAGAGGGCCTGATNGCCGTGATATCCGTAAAGTTGCCCGAACCACGATTTAGTTCCCAGACAAAGGATAAACTGGTGAACACGGAGATTGAAGGCGTAGTGAGCTCAATCGTTTACGAAGGAATTCAAGCTTACTTTGACGAGAACCCGGCAATCGCAAAGACGGTCATTGAGAAATCTGTCAACGCAGCGAGAGCGAGAGAGGCTGCTAGAAAAGCGAGGGAGACAGTTCGTAAATCTGCTCTGTCGGGTGGTGGTTTACCCGGTAAGCTTGCTGACTGTTCCGAAAGNGACCCGGCCAAGAGCGAGCTCTACATTGTTGAGGGTGACTCTGCAGGAGGGTCCGCGAAGCAGGGTCGAGACCGAAGAACTCAGGCAATCCTTCCGCTGAGAGGGAAGCTGATCAATGTGGAAAAAGCCCGCCTCCACAAGGCCCTTCAGAATAAGGAGATCCAAAGTATGATTACCGCGATCGGAGCGGGAATAGGAGACGGAGATCAGGAAGGTGCGTTCAACCTGGANAAGGTGCGTTACCACAAAGTGATCATAATGACTGACGCCGATGTGGACGGTTCCCACATCCGAACCCTTCTGCTGACGTTCTTCTGCAGGCAGATGCCTGAGCTGGTTCGGAGCGGATACCTTTACATCGCGCAGCCGCCGCTCTACCTCGTGACCCGGAAGAAGCGACAGGAATACGTTCAGGATGATACTGAGCTTAATAAGATCCTTATCGAATTGGGCGCTGACGACGTCCAAATGAGGCCGGTCGGTGGTGAAGCATTCGTCAAAGTAGAGGCTTTGCGAGAAATTCTCGACACCCTCTCAGTGTTGTCACGTTACTCCAGTAGCATTGAGGGTAATGGAGGAGATTTTTCCGATTACCTGTCTGCCCGCGTGGAAGGGCATCTGCCTGAGTTCATGGTGCGGGTAAGAGAGGGCAATGAGGAGAGTGTGCATTACTTCTCTAACGAGTCAGAGCTGAGGAAGTTCTCTGANGGAAACCGTGATTTGAGACTCTTTGGTGATTTGTCTCCAGAGGAGGAAGAAGAATTCACTACTCAAAANACAAACGGAGTCTCCCGGAGAGCGGTTCGCCATGAGTTGCATGAGAGTCATGCGGTGGCGAGACTGCTGGAGCGTCTGGATGCGGCAGGGATTGATACTGGGCAATTCTTTTCTCTCGATAAGCCAATTTACGAAATCGTAGAGGGTGAAAGTGAGAAAGAGTCGATAGTTCCCCTGTTTTCGGTCCCCGAAATTCTGGACAGGGTCCTGGAAATAGGGCGAAGAGGTGTCACTATCAAGCGATTCAAGGGGCTGGGGGAAATGAACGCAAAGGAGCTCTATAGTACTACAATGGATCCGGAAACTCGTCAGCTCTTGAGGGTTCAGCTCGACGAGGATAACAATCTTGAAGCTGACCGCATGCTCGACACATTGATGGGCGATGTAGTCGAACCGCGGAAGCGCTTTATTGAGGATAACGCACTGAACGTACGTAACCTGGACGTTTAAAGAAAATCAGCAGGCCTAAGAATTTCCATGTCCTCCGAAGACGAGATTAAACCAATCAGCGTTGCTGACGAGCTCTCCAAGTCCTTTTTGGACTATTCGATGTCGGTAATTGTCTCTCGCGCGTTACCTGACGTTCGGGACGGACTCAAACCATCACAGCGCCGAATTCTCTACGCGATGAATGATCTGGGGCTCTCCCCGGGGAAGGCGCACCGGAAGTGCGCTAAGATTTGTGGCGATACCTCAGGAAACTATCATCCGCACGGAGAAGCAGTCATCTACCCGACCCTTGTCAATATGGCGCAGGACTGGTCGATGCGGGAAATTCTTGTCGACGGTCAGGGGAACTTTGGGTCTCCGGAGGCCGACCCTCCCGCGGCAATGCGTTACACCGAGGCCCGCCTGACGCATCTCGGGATGGCGATGATGGCCGATCTCGACAAGAGAACTGTTGATTTCGTTGCCAACTATGACGAGACGACTACCGAGCCGACAGTATTTCCTGCAGCCTTCCCGAACCTCCTCGTCAACGGAGGCACAGGTATCGCAGTGGGAATGGCGACCAATATTCCTCCTCATAATCTGGGAGAGATTGTGGATGCTCTCTGCGCGCAGATCGACAATCCGGAGATTACTCTGTCGGAGTTGATGCAGTTCGTTAAAGGGCCTGATTTTCCAGTGGCCTGCGAGATTCGAGGGGTAAAGGGAATTGAGAGCTACTTCGCTACCGGTCGTGGGTCGGTCAAAATGCGAGGCAAAATGGAGGTAGATGAAAAAGACAACGGGACGTCTATCATTACCATCACGGAAGTTCCCTATGGAGTAAACAGGGCGACACTTCAGCAGAGAATTGCAGAGCTCGTGAATCAGAAGATCCTGACAGGAATTTCCGGGATGCGAGACCTTACCGATGAGAACACCCGTATTGAAATTACCCTGAAGAGGGATGCCCGCCCTCAGGTTTTGGTAAACCAGATCTACAAGCTCACAGCGATGGAGACATCGTTCAGTGTGAACATGCTCGCCATTCATGAAAGGCGTCCGAAGCTGCTCTCCCTGAAAGAGGCCCTCGATTGTTATATCGAACACAGGCGGGATGTCGTGGTGCGCCGGACGCGGCACCTCCTGGAAAAAGCAGAGGACCGTGCCGAAACTCTTGAGGCTTTGCTGCTTTCACTTGGAAGACTGGACGATTTCATCGAGATGATCCGTGAGTCCAAGAGTCGCGATGAGGCGCGCTCAAAGGTGAAAGGTTATACGTTTACAAGGGAAGCCGCAGAGGGTCTGGGTGTTTTGCTTCGGGATCAGCCTAGTCTGGTGGATGATAACTACGTCTTCACCGATCGTCAGGTGAATGCGATTCTTGAATTGCGATTGTATCAGCTTGTGGCGCTGGAGAGGGAAAAGATCAAGAATGACTACGACCAGATTATCGAGGAAATCAAAGATCTGATGGATATCCTTGCAAAGGAGTCTCGCGTTCTTGGGATTATCAAGGATGAGCTTCGCCTCGTTAAAGAGAAGTATGGCAACCCGAGGAAATGTGAAATTCTGCCCGATGAGGGGGAGATTGCGATTGAAGACCTGATCGCAAACGAGGGGATGATTTGCACTTTGAGCCACCGCGGATACGTGAAGCGAACTGCAGCAGGTGAGTATCGCCTGCAAGGCCGGGGTGGTAAGGGGGTTCGAGGAATGGCAACCCGGGGCTCAAATGACGATGATGATTTTGTAGAGCACCTGTTCAGTGCTCAGGCACACGATTATCTGATGTTTTTCACGAATACTGGGAGGGTCTATGTCGAGAGGGTTTATGAGCTGCCAGAGGGCTCAAGGTCATCAAAGGGGAGGAGCATAAAGAACGTACTTAACCTGCAGCCAGACGAGTCCATTGCCGCAATGTTACGCCTCGAACGGCGTCTCGACGAGGAAGGGAACGATATTACGTTCCGGGAAGATGCAGGGTTCGTTCTTTTTGCTACTCGCAACGGAAAAGTGAAGAAGACTGGGTTGCATGATTTCAGGAACTTTCGAAAAGATGGAATTATTGCAATCAAGCTCGACGAGAATAACGAGTTGATCGACGTTCGGCTTACCAGTGGAAATAACGAAATCATTCTGGTCACACGCAATGGGCTGAGCTTGCGATTTGTTGAGGAGCAGGCTCGTCCGATGGGTCGGAATGCTGCTGGCGTGGCGGGGATCAAGCCTGTAGGTGACGATGTTCTGGTCGGGTTGGCCCTGGTTAGTGATCAGAGTACTCTCCTTGTTGCCTCTGAGAATGGCATAGGGAAGAGGACGTCTTTCTCCGAATACCGAAGCCAGAGTCGTGGAGGGAAGGGAATCATCACCATGAAGGTGACGGAAAAAACTGGTGCAGTTGTGGGTGCAGTGGCTGTGGAAGAAGAGGACGAATTAATGCTGATAACCACAGGAGGGCAGAGCATCCGAATACGCTGTTCGGAAATCCGGGAAACCGGTAGAAATGCCCAAGGAGTTAAATTGGTGACTCTTCGGGGAGAAGAGAGCTTGCAGGATATTGCCAAGGTGCTTTCCGGAGCAGAAGCGGAAGAAGCGGAAGAAGCGGAAGAAGCGGAAGAAGCGGAAGAAGCGGAAGAAGCGGAAGAAGCGGAAGA
>PARF01000066.1 GCA_002709915.1 Roseibacillus sp.
AGTCAGGCAGGGAAATCCTTCACGGAGGTCGTAGCGCACCTGACGACCAAAGACCGACCGCGTGCCCGTCCCAGTCCGGTCGGCACGCTCCTCTCCGTTTTCCAGCACATCGCGAAGAAGGTTCAGGTATTGGTGCACGACCCGGTTCTTAATCATTTATGAATCGAAAGACGCTAAAAAAATTCAAGTCGCACACACTTTGCAGATTCAAAAAGAACCCTTTGCCTCCCCTGAGCCTGTTGAAATCAGGAATCCTCTCCACAGGGCTTTCTACGGAGTTCTTTTTTTTGTCCATGCTGTCGCTTGAGCCCGACATCCCGTTGCCTCTGGCGGCGGGATCTGCGTCGTTTCTGGCGGCGGATTTTTTCGATTCTCTGCTGCCTCTTGGACCGTCGTCCCTCTGCAATTTCCTCGATACGATCACAGATTTCCCGACGAGCGAGGAAGCGGTTCATCTCCCGGGAGCGCTGGGCTTGGCACTTGATTTCGATTCCACTTGGTTGGTGATGAAGGTAGACGCAGGAACTGGTCTTGTTGATTTTTTGTCCCCCGTGACCAGTGCCCCTGATAAATCGCTCGACGATGTCATCCTCTAGGATCCCAAGGCTGGCCATCCTTAGCTTCAGGGCCTCGCGTTTTTCTTGACCAATCATGAACTCGCCGATGATGGCGTCGCCTCACGGCAAGAAGCAATGTAGGCCGCTACCGATTTTCTGATCTCGCCAGCAACATCTGCATGGCTGATGGCAAAGGGAGGCACAAACCATGGGTATGATCCTATGACGTCAGAAGTTACCGCAATTTCTCCATCACAATTTCCCGCCCCGCACCCGATTCCGATGGTTGGAACAGAAGCCTGTTTCGTTATTCGCCGTGCAGATTCCTGAACGACGCTCTCAAGGACGATAGAGAAGCACCCGGCGTTCTCCAGAGCGGACGCTCCCTCGATGAGAATTGCGAGTTCGGCGGCAGATCTGCCTTTCCTCCGGTAGCCGCCTTCCTCCACGACTCTCTGTGGCAGCATTCCCACGTGACCGATGACCGGAATTCCTTCTTCAGTCAGAGCCTTTACTTTGCCTGCCTGTTCCACGCCACCTTCGAGTTTAACAGCCTCAGCCCCGGCCTCGATCAGGAGGTGAGCATTCCTGACGGTAGCGTAATCAGTATCATAGGAATGAATGGGCAAGTCTCCAACGAGTAGAGCCCGTTGGCAGCCCCTTGCGGCGGCGGCAACGTGATGGGTCATGTGCTCAATAGTGACATGGGTCGTATCGGGAAAACCCAGGACGACCATGCCCAGAGAGTCTCCGACGAGAATCAGGTCTACTCCTGACTCATCCAGAAGGCGGGCGGTGGGATAGTCCCAGGCAGTCAGGGCTGCGATGGGTGGACCTTCCGTCTTTCGCGCCCGTAGCGCGGCACACTTATCTGTAGCATCCACGTTTCTGTCATAGCACTGTCCTTGAGGGATGCTAGTCCCCGTGAGAAAAAGTTCTCGAAATTTTCGGCTTCAATGGCACGGCTCCTGTGAGATCCTTGATGGGAGCTGGCATCCGGGAATTCCAGCCGCTACCAATTCTCTTCAATGAGCGTAAGCTGGGCTTCGTCCCCGGGCAGGGATCTCAGGTGCTCGATAACCGAAACGGAATCCCCGGGCAAGGTCATGGAGGGCCGTATGTCGGACAGCGGTTGCATGACGAAGCGTCGCTGAGTCATACGGGGGTGAGGAATGAGAAGGTTGTCCGAGTCGGTAATGTATTCGCCCATGTAGAGAATATCGAGGTCGATGACTCTGGGAGAGTTCGGAGGACGACCGGGAATGCGTCCGAGCTCGACTTCGATAGCCTGAGTCTGCTCGAGGAGTCGTGCAGGAGTCCCGCTGTAGTTGATTTCGACGACCGTATTAAAAAAGTCGGGAGAGTTCGCCGGACAATTCACCGGGCAGCTGCGGTAAATTGGAGCCTGTATGCAAGTTGAATCCCCGGTTCTGAGTTTGCGGAGAAGATCGCGGGCAGCACAGATATTGGATATTCGATCGCCAAGGTTTGACCCCAGAGCGATTCCGGCGCGGACCATTCTTGAGGCGTCAGAGTCCATCAGAACGTTGTTTTACTCGGGGACCAGTCGGTGTTGAACGCGGAGAGGCTACCGGAGCCCCAGAACATCCTGCATGTCATAGAGGCCCGGACCCTTGCTCTTCAGCCAAAGGGCAGCCTGTAGTGCCCCGGAGGCAAAAGTCATGCGGCTTGAGGCTTTGTGCGTCAGTTCAACCCGCTCCCCATCAGCGGCGAATATCACGGTGTGATCACCCACAACGTCTCCACCCCGCAGGGTATGCATCCCGATCTGGTCTGAGGGACGCTCGCCGGTGATTCCGACTCGGCCATGTGAGACGTCTTCATCGTAGGAAGTTGAGGTTTCCTCGTTCAGGATCTCGAGGAGGCGTCGGGCAGTTCCTGATGGGGCGTCAATCTTGTGCCGGTGGTGCATTTCGGTCACCTCAATATCGAACTGATCATTACCAAGGATACGGGCCGCCCGTCGCGTGAGCCAGAAGAGAGTGTTTACTCCCACTGAGAAATTGGGAGCGCAAACGATCGGGATGCTCTGTGACGCATCGTTGATAGCCGCTTTCTCCTCATCGCTATGTCCGGTTGTTCCAATTACTAGCGCTGTGCTATTGGCGAGTGCGCTGTCGATGAGGTGAGCCGTAAAGGAATGAATGGTGAAATCAATGACCACGTCTGCGCCGGCAAGCACTGAATTGAGGTCCTCGTCTGCATCGTGCGTCCCATGAATTGAGGCATCGGGATGTTTGTCCACGGCCTCGGCGACGGCGAGGCCCATTCGCCCTGAGCGACCAGTAATAACGATATTCATGAAAATGAGGGAAGGGCGTTCAGATGAGTTTATATCTGGTGAGGATCTCTCGCAGAATCTCATTTTTTTCGGTCGTTAGCCCGACGAGGGGAAGCCGAAATTCAGCAGTGCAGCGACCGCTGAGGGCGAGAGCGCTCTTGATGGGTACCGGGTTGGTGTCGAGAGTCATTAAAACATTAAGGAGCGGATAGTAGTGTTTTTGAATTTCCAATGCTTCCGGAAATAAGCCGCTCAAGGCAGCCTTGACCTGTCGCGCGATGACATCAGGAATCAGGTTAGCTGCGACAGACACGACTCCGCGGGCTCCGACTGACATGAAGGGAACGGTGAGAGGGTCATCTCCGGAGAGGATGCTGAAGGACTCGGGAACCGCCTGCACGAGTTTGTTTACACGTTCGGATGAGCCACCAGCCTCCTTGATGCTGACGACGGTCTCGCAGTCTTCGGCCAACCGGGACACGGTTTCGACATCGATCTGAATCACGCTTCGGCCGGGCACCGAGTAAAGCATGAGCGGAAGAGAGGAAGCTTCCGCCACCATTTTGAAATGCTGGTAGAGTCCCTCCTGAGAAGGCTTGTTGTAGTATGGACACACCTGCAGGGATCCATCCGCGCCTGCGTTTTCTGCAGCTCTTGTGAGGTGAATTGCTTCACTCGTCGAATTGGCTCCAGTTCCGGCAATAACCTTGAGGCGGCCTCCTGAGAAACCGACGGCCTTTTTGATGATATCGATGTGCTCAGATTGGTTGACGGTGGGTGATTCCCCAGTGGTGCCCACTGGGACAATCCCATCAATTCCTGCAGTGACCTGCTGCTCGATGAGGGCCTCGAAGGCATCATAATCGACCTGGCCGTCTCGGAAGGGTGTAACAAGGGCCGTGTAGCTTCCTGCGAACATGGGAAGAGAGTAGTGGGGAGCGATGATCGCAGTGGCAAGGGCAAAAATACCGTGATCTAAAGGGAGATCTCTCCCTCGAAGACAAAGTCGGCCGGGCCTGTGAGCGTAACTTTGCGAAAGCCCGTGCCCTGGTTCCCCTCAAAATTGATCTCAAGCGTGTCGCCACCGAGAACGTTGACTTTTATTGGCGCAGGAATCCCCTTCAGCAGGTGATAAATAATGGAACAAGCTACCATGCCCGTGCCACAGGCCAGAGTCTCATCCTCGACCCCCCGTTCATAGGTTCGAATCGCAAGATGTCCCGGGCTGAGCTCTTCAACGAAGTTGGCATTTGTGCCTTTGGGGAAGTGACGGTGGTGGCGGATGGCTGAGCCCACCTTCCTGACATCAAAATTCGCGAGGTCGTGCACGAAGGACAGAGCATGTGGAACCCCTGTGTTCAGGCTATGAATCGGCCCGTCGAGTCCCTGAACGGAAATTCCGGAATTAAGCTCCAGATCAAAAGGATCCGACATCGTAACTTCAACGTCGTCCCCAATCATTCGGCTGCTAAGGTCGCCGGCCATAGTCTCAAAACTGAGGACATCTTGCCCGCCGGCTACCAGGCGGGAAGTGTAGCGACCGAAGCAGCGAGCCCCATTGCCGCACATTTCAGCTTCGCTGCCGTCGGCATTGTAGTAACGGAATCTAAAATCAGCATTACCCTCGGGAGGCTCCACCACGAGTAACCCATCCGCGCCAACGCCACGGTGCCGATTACAAAGCCGGGCGATCTGCTCGCTTTTGAGATGAATCGAGAGGTCTCGGTTGTCGATGACGACGAAGTCATTTCCGGCTCCGTTCATTTTGGTGAAGGAAAGACGCATGTTTCTGGCCTGGGTATGATTAGAGATTCGGTCGGATACCTGATACAGTGAAGCTTAGCTCTCTTTGACAGCCGTGATGAGTGGCTCGGCGAAGGCGCGAACCTTGTCGGCGACTTCGAGATCGTCACAGTGAATTTCCACCTGCTTCACGATTGCTGACCCGACCACAATGCCATCCGCAACAGAGGAGACAAGAGCGGCTTGGTCCGGGGTAGATATGCCAAATCCGACACAGATGGGGACATCTGTAAATTGTTTGATCGCCGCAACGTGGTCGCCGATCTGGGCTGAGGGCCCTCCATGAGAGCCCGTCACCCCTGTCCTCGAAAGTGCGTAAATGAAACCTTCCGCCATACCGGCGAGTAATTCGACACGATCCGGAGGGGTTGTGGGCGCAATCAGGCGAATCTGTTTTAAACCCGCTGAGTTGGCCATTTCGCAGTTCTGGGCTGCTTCATCCGGGGGAAGGTCAAGAAGCAGGATGCCGTCGGCCCCAGCTTGTGCAGCGTCCTCATGAAAGGAGCTGTAGCCATATGTGTAGACCGGATTGAGATAGGTAAAGAGCACGATTGGCACTTCATGGGCTTCGCGGAAACGGCGAATAAGCTCGAAAATTCTGGAAGAGTTACTGCCTGCAGACAGGGCGCGAGCTGCGGCAGCCTGATTCACGACTCCGTCAGCGAGTGGATCAGAGAAAGGGACACCCAGCTCAATAATGTCCGCTCCGGCTTCCGCGAGCGCGATCATAATCTGCAGGGAGCGTTCAAGGTCAGGATCGCCGGCACTCACGTAGGCGACAAACGCTTTCTCTCCCTTACTCCTTAATTTTTCGAAGGTCGCGTCGATACGGTTGTTCATCCCACGGGAGAAATAAGCGAGAGCGCGTCCGGAGGAAAGGACGATTGGTCGACAAGGCGAGATCTTCGTGATTGAGTCCGGGGCGATGCGTGCCCGCCTGACCAAGGAATTCCGCTTTGAAGCAGCTCATACCCTGCCGAGTCTGCCCGAAGGCCATAAGTGCCGGAAGATGCACGGGCATAGTTTCAAGGTGGAGATTTCTGTGGAGGGGGCGGTCGATGAGGAGATAGGATGGGTTTATGACCATAAGCAAATCAGTTTAGCTATGGAGCCCCTGCTGGCGGAGCTGGACCATGGCTACCTCAACGATATCGAGGGGCTCGAGAGTCCAACAATTGAACGGATGGCTGGTTGGTTCTGGAAAAAGCTGGAGAAAGATCTTCCCGGCCTATGCGAAATTGTAATCTTCGAAACTCCTACAGCCCGGTGTGTCTTTCGAGGAGAGTTTTAACTGGTTTTTGGTAGGGAAAACGCTACCGGTGTCCGGATGAAACGTGTGAGTCTACTGGCGCTGGTCTTCGCTTTTTTTGTGGGTGCCTGCGAACAACACCACTGGGAAGACGTGGATGAGAACGGTGATGGAGTGATCGATCAGAATGAGCGAGGGACCAAGCGCCTATACAAGGAGCATAAGGCCCACGACGGGCACGATGACGGGCACGACGGGGAAGAAGACCACTAGGAATCAGGCGGGGCCTTTCGGTAGGACAGAAAGCATTCACCGTTTTCAAGAGGCTCGAAATGGGTGAGCTCAAATTGAATTGAGGCTGGCAGGTGGCTACTCAGTTCCCCGGTGATCGTGGGTGCATTCTCACCACCGAAGAGGGTGTGGCCAGCCCATGTGAGATGGACCTCGTCGATGGCTTCGAGGCTGGCGAGGGAGCGGACCAGAGTTCCCCCACCTTCACAAAGCAGGGTTTTAACTCCATGTTCAATGACGAGTATTCGAAGGAAGTCCTCAAGAGAACAAAGGTGGATCGCTGCCCCCAGAGCTTCAAGAGGACCAAATTCGTTTACTTCAGCGGGTTCCGTCACAAGAAGGTGGAGAGCTCCTCCCGGGGTCCGAAAAACCTTGTGCTCAGAATCAAATTTGCCGGATCGTGATGCAATACAACGCAGGGGTTGACGTCGTGGCTGCATATCCGCAGGGATTGTCATCGACATGTTGTCTGCCTCCAACGTTCCCCGCCCGACAAGCAAAGCGTCTGCCTGCTTGCGTATCTCCAAGAGGCGCTTGTGATCATGCGCAGAGGTGAACTGGGACGGGTTTCGGTTGACCGTGGAAATCTTGCCATCAGCACTGATGGCAAAGTTGATGAGAATGGTCGGGCGCGTCATGCCAACTGTCACCGAGAGATTGCCGTAGTTTTATCCCAAGCGAGAGTGCAAATTTAGAAAAATGCATTTTGCGACAGGAGAGAGTAGGGGTATTATCCTACCCACAATATGAGTGACACAGCAGAACAGCCCCCAAATATCACCTGCTATCTGAAAACCTATTGCGGGTGGAGTGAAGGAGTGCGAGCCATCATGCGGAAGTATGAGCTGGAGTATGAGGAGAAGGATATCATCGCCAACCCGGCTTTTCGCTGGGAGATGGAACAAAAGACGGGGCAGCCTCTGTCACCTTGCGTGGAAATCAACGGCAAGATGCTACCAGACGTCAGTGGCGAAGAAGTAGAGGCTTGGATGGTGGAAAATGGTCTGGTCAAGGGTAGCGAGGCTGAGCCAGATGCTCCGATTGATACCTCCTGTTCTCCCGAGCAGCACGAAGCACAGGCACGGATGGAGGCGGAGGCGCAGAGCGGTGAGGGCGGTGAGGACGGTGCCGCGGGGAAGATCGTATTCCTGGACTGAACGTCAACAGCCTATCGATCGCGCCTCGCCCTGACAGCTTGCGAGAAAGCTTCGAGGACTGCTTCGGTAGATTGCCACGAGATGCAGGCATCAGTGACTGATTGCCCGTAAACGAGCGACGTGAGATCCTCTCCAAGTTGCTGGTTACCTTCGATGAGATTGGATTCGATCATTACCGCGGCGATGGAGTGGCATCCTTCAGCGATCTGGTCACAAAGTTTAGCGGCAACTTCGGGCTGCTTCCGATAATCCTTTTGAGAGTTTCCATGGGAGCAATCGACCATGAGGTGTGGGGCTAATCCTGCTTTTTTCAGCTGGGACTCCACCTTCGCAATACTCGTAGGATCGAAGTTAGGACCGTCTCTCCCGCCCCTTAGAATTATATGACAGGCCTTGTTGCCAGCGGTGGTGACAATGGCGGAAACGCCCTGCTTGGTTACCGAGAGAAAGTGGTGAGATTCGCGAGCGGCCCCGATTGCGTCGAGGGCAATCTGGTTAGATCCACTGGTTCCGTTCTTGAACCCTACCGGCATGGAGAGTCCGGAGGCGAGTTCTCGATGAATTTGTGACTCAGTAGTGCGAGCTCCGATAGCTCCCCACGCGATGAGGTCGGCGATATACTGAGGGGAGATAGTGTCGAGAAATTCGGTTCCAGCTGGAACTCCCAAAGCAGCAAGTTCGAGGAGAAGTTCGCGGGCGATTCGTAATCCACGATTGATATCGAATGAGTTATCAAGATGAGGATCATTGATCAGGCCCTTCCAGCCAACGGTGGTTCGGGGTTTCTCAAAATAGACCCGCATTACCACATGAAGGTCTTCAGAAAAGTGCTCTATCAACGGTCTGAGGCGAGAGCCATATTCGAGCGCGGCGGATGGATCGTGAATAGAACACGGGCCGATGACCACAAGCAGACGGTCGTCCTTACCTCCAAGAATATCTTCCGCGCCCACTCGAGCGTTGTGGACGAGATCGGCTGCTTCCTTGGTGGTAGGTAAGTAATAAGACAGAACTGCGGGTGAGATCAGGGGGTCGATCGCCCCTATCCGCAGGTCATCTGTTCTTTTTGCCGGCACGGGAGCAACGTGGTTGCGCTGATGCTTGGATGCAAGGGCATTTCCATCTGGTGTAGCCTGATTGGTTTGAGCGAATGGCGAATTTGGTTTGGGAAACCGTGCTTTAGAATTACCCTGTATTCATGAAGAATCATGTAACGCAGGCAAAGGCTCCACCAAACAGGGATTTTACAGGGGGTATGATCCCCCCTGCTTCCTGTTCATATGTAGGATCGACTGGAGACAAGAATCTGGACGAGGAGATCCTTGCGATGGCGGAGAAGATCAGCATTGATGGGAATCATTGCCTTCTTGCAGAGATGATGATCACCGGGGTGCGGATTGCTTGTGGGGGGGCTGTTGCGGGAGGTGATTTCAAGCTGATGAATCGGGCGCTCAAGGAGATGCGGGTGGCGAGCGAGGTATTTCATCCATATCTGGACCGGCGCAAAGTCAGCGTCTTCGGTTCTGCTCGGACCAGACCGGAAGAGCCAGCCTATCAGACCGCGGTAGAATTTGCGCGCCGCATGAAGGAAGAGGGTTTCATGACAATTACCGGAGCGGGTCCGGGAATCATGGCGGCGGGTAATGAAGGGGCAGGACGTGATGAAAGTTTCGGTCTCAATATCGCCTTGCCTTTTGAGGCCTCTGCCAACGAATTTATCGAAGGAGATACGAAGCTCATCAACTTCAATTATTTCTTCACACGGAAGTTATCGTTTGTGAAGGAGGCGGATGCGGCGATCGGGCTCCCGGGAGGATTCGGCACCATGGATGAGGTTTTCGAGGCTCTGACTTTGATCCAGACGGGTAAAGCTTCAATTTATCCCATCGTTCTCCTCGATGCACCGGGTGGGACATACTGGAAATTCTGGAAGCAGTTCGTTGATGAGCATCTGGGACGGCTCGGAATGATTTCGGAGAACGATCATCATCTGTTCCGCGTTACTGATAATGTCGAGGAGGCGGTTCAGGAGGTTGTCCAATTCTACAGAAACTTTCATTCCTATCGCTATGTTGGTAATAAGCTCGTTCTGCGTGTTAATACGGCACTGGCCGAGGATGAGCTTTCTGCCCTTCAGGAGGATTTTTCAGACCTCGTGAAGGAGGGTCGGATTATTCAAGGGGCGGCCCTCGAAGAGGAGGAAGATGAAGAAGGCCTGTCTGATCTTACCCGTCTTGTATTCCACCATCGCCGGCGTGATTTCGGAAGGCTCCGCCAGCTCATTGATGCGGTTAACACCAGCAGGATGGTCGAGAAAAATTGAGGAAACCAACATGGCACGGGGAGAGAGAGCAGACTTAATTCTGGTGACGCGGGGATTATGTGACTCCCGTGAACAGGCCAAGCGCCTGATCATGGCAGGTGAGGTCATGCGCGGGACGGAGCGTGTCGCGAAGGCTTCCACTCTCATTGGTTCCGAGGAAGAACTCACGGTCCTCCAGAGGCCTCGATACGTAGGCCGCGGGGGGTTAAAGCTGGAAGGCGCCCTCAAGGCCTTCGATATTGATCCAGAGGGTTATGTCTGCCTCGATCTTGGGGCGTCAACGGGAGGTTTTACGGACTGTCTTCTGCAGCATGGTGCAAAGCGCGTTCACGCCGTTGATGTCGGAACCAATCAACTGGCTTGGAAATTGCGAAACGATTCCCGCGTCGAGGTAAAGGAACAGTTTAATGGTCGCTACCTCACGGAGGCTGATCTTGGAGAGCGAGTGAACCTCGTGGTGATGGACCTCTCCTTCATTTCGCTCACCAAAGTTCTCCCGGCAGCAATGAGAGTGCTACAGCCAGAAGGAGAGTTGATCTGCCTAATCAAGCCCCAGTTTGAGCTGTCGAGAGACGAAGTAGGAAAAGGAGGGATCGTGCGTGATCCCGATCTGCGCGAGAAGGCGGTGAGTAAGATTAGAAGCTATGTTCGAGATGGGCTGAAGGGGGTTTGGGTAAATTGTGTCGAATCGTCGATCACGGGAATGGATGGAAATGTTGAATACCTCGCTCGTCTGAGGCACTCGGAGACCGCATCCAGCGATTCGCCGGCATTGTGATCCGCGGGTAATATTACGGTTCCGCTTTATTCGAGCCGGCCTTTTGCCGCCCAGAGGCCCATTGCAGGATTTCCAATGAAGTAGAATTTTTCTCCGTCATTGGTTGTATGCCACCCTTCACTTCGCCCGTTGGGCTGGTAGCGTTCCATCATCCTTTCGATGTCCGCATACTGGTAGCCCACATCCTCGATCTGCTGACGGGTGAGATGACCCGGACAGTAAGTCACTGTGAAACGTCCTTCCGGTGAGCCATGGATGAGGTGAGCGGCCGCTCCGAGATTATTGCGCAGGTCCTCGTTATTTTCCACGAACTCCATAACTTCAGAGCTGCTACGATAGCCGTATTTACGAATCATGCGATCGATCTCTGGATCCTCTCCGAAAGTGCGCACACCCGGCGCGAGAATCACGAGCTCTCCTCCGTCAGCAATTGCCATTCTTGTCCGATAAATCCCCTTATTGCCAATCCATGTGCTGTGGAATTCATCAGGGTCCATGAATACCACTACTTTTCTTAGTTCTTCATCGAGGTGATTGAAGTTTACCTCGACCGCAAGTTCTGCAGCTGCCTCGAAGGCCTCGCGATCGCCGACAAAGAGGCCCCGGGTCACCAGATTGCCACTGGTGTCAGCCTCAATNACAGTCTGGGCGTAGATGATGGGAAGATGTCCGCAGAANGTATCTTCAGCGTGGTTCAGGATCCGTCGAAGGCAGGTGTCGGTTCTTCCCATCATTCGCTCTGTGCCATAGACCGATCCTATGTAGTGGCTCTCATTGATTCCGGCTGCTCCACCCGTACCAACGAAGAGGTTTTTATTACCGTTAGCGACACCGATAACCTCGTGGGGAACGGCCTGGCCAATCGAGAGGATCAGATCGTGGCCTCCTTCCCAGACGAGTTTATTCAGTTGAGCAGGCCACGGACGATTCCAGACTCCCTCCGTGGCTTCAGAAACGAACTCGGCTGAGACCTCTCCGACAGTGACAACGTCTTCTCGCCATCGATGAGGTCGGATTCGATCCCTTGGAATGGAGGGATACATTCGTTTGAGNTGGTCATCCGTCATCGGGAAGTGGGTTCCAAGAGCCGGAAGAACGTCTGAAAGGTTGTCCTGGTAGTAATCAGCAGCGGCGCAGGCCAGCGGACCTGCCTTGCTGTAGAAGCGCGAAAAATCAGGGGGGACGAGTAGAACGTTTCTCCGCTCACCCAGCTTCGCGAGGGCCGAGGTCAGGCCCATGGCCAAGTCTTTATCGCTCAGTTTTGTGGTGGATGAACCCTCGGAAAAAAGAAGCACGGTAGTTTTTACCTGCTAAGTCCCTTCAAATCGAGCACTTAGAGGTCAGGAGACGACTTTGTGAAAAATTTCACAAGCTGGTCTTGAGTAGGGGAAAAGCGACGGTATCCTGNAGTCCGTGGTAACGGAAAACCCAGCTAAGGTGCTCTCACATGCTGCCTACGACTCCAAGGTTGAGGGTAACATCATCTTCACGCGCCTTGACTCTGCGATCAACTGGATGCGCAAGAATTCATTGTGGCCTATGCCTATGGGTCTTGCATGTTGTGCGATTGAACTTATGGCCACGGGTGCAGCCCGCTTTGATATTTCGCGATTCGGAGCTGAAGTGATGAGATTCTCTCCCCGTCAGGCGGATGTCATGATTGTGTCAGGGACGGTCACCTACAAAATGGCCCTCGCGGTTCGCCGCATCTGGGAGCAGATGCCCGAACCCAAATGGTGTATCGCAATGGGCGCATGCGCCTCGAGTGGGGGAATGTATCGGAGTTACGCAGTGCTCCAGGGAATAGATCAACTTCTTCCCGTTGACGTTTACATCTCCGGTTGTCCACCCCGTCCGGAAGCTCTTCTCGAAGGGTTGATGAAGCTCCAGAGGATCATCGATGGAGAGACTCCCATCAAGGATCAGATTGAGGGTATCCGGGAAGCAACCTTATGAGTGCCAGCGGAAGGAAGGCAGACGGTAGCAGCTCCGACTCGAGTAAGCTTAGAAAGCAATTCGGTCGGACCAAGATTCGTGAGATGCACGAATTCCGAGGAGAGTATACTGTTGTGGCAAAGCTCGCTGCCCTCGCAGAGGTCCTCGCGTATTGCCGAAACGTTCTTGATTACAAAATGCTTCTCGATGTCAGCAGTATCGACAACATGGGTGATGATCCCCGGTTTGAAGTAGTTTATGAACTCGCGACAACGGATGATCGTAAACATCTTCGGATAAAGGCATCGGTTGCGGAGGAGGAGGAAATTCCAACTGCAGTTCACCTGTGGAAAACCGCCAACTGGCATGAGCGGGAGGTTTACGATATGATGGGCTTGAAATTCAAGGGGCACCCCAACTTGAAGCGTATCCTGATGTGGGAGGGGTATCCCTATCACCCACTGCGCAAGGAATTTCCACTCGCAGGAAAGCCCAGTGAAATGCCGGATGTAGCATTCAGCGATATTGCTCCCCTTGAGGGGGGGCCATTCGTGACGAGCCCCGGTGCAGATCGAGTTCGGGGCGAACCTCGNGCCAAGGGGGAAAGCTAGGTTTTCTAGTTCCAAGTTTGGCTGCAGCCTGAAATGGGTTTTGGTTGGAGAAGCTTTCTCCTTTCGGGACTTTAAAAAAAATGGCACTCCGCGTTGAACTACGAGGGTATGAAGCTCCACCTCCTTCCGTTGCGCCTCGGGGTTCACCAACCCAGAGCTGACTGGCTCACAGTGCTGACCGCGGTGCTGGTCATGACGCATTTGGTAATTGAGGCTTTAGGTGGTCCTGAAAATGTTCATACCACAGGGTTCTACGGTCTGCTGGGGATTAGTCGACCGGGGATACTGGAAGGTAAGGTGTGGCAGCTTCTGACTTACTCCTTCCTTCATGGTTCACTGTTCCACCTGATCATCAATGTGGTGGTCATTTATGCGATCGGGGGACGCATCACCCGAATTCTGGGAAGCCGCAGCACTGTGAGTATCTATATCGGGGGCGTTGTGGGAGGAGGCCTTCTGCATATTCTTCTGTTTCCAGCCAATCCTCTCGGGACGAGTATGATTCCCTCCTATATTCCTTTAGTGGGTTCGTCAGGCGGAATGATGGCTCTTCTGATCGCGCTTGTCAGTTTTTCNCCCGATGCGCGGATGTGGCCGCTGATGATCTCGGGGAAAAATCTCGGACGGGGGGTCATGCTTTCGGCCCTGATCCTTTTTCTTTGCACACCCGGCTTGGGATTTCCTGGCCTTTCCGAGGCAGGAAAATTGGTAGCGAGAGATGAGGACGTGGGTGTCAGCTTGTTTCTCATTAGTCATCCCTGCCACCTCGGGGGAGGACTAGTGGGCTTTCTCTTTGCTCGTCGTCTCCTGGGTAAACCNGTCAGTCTGGAAGAGTTGNAACAGGCCCGCAAAAAGCGGGAAGAGGAGAACCGCTTANGAAATTAACTGGGTGTCATTGAGCGTATCGTATCGCCTAGTCCTTCTTTGAACGATCAGACTTCGGCGAGGATGACTGGGTCTTCGGATAGGTTTTTGGACTGGAAGAAGGAGCAGGGCGCGATGTTCTCTCCGGCCTGCTGCGAGAGGGTTGGGAACGGGATGACATTCTCGGAGAGCTGAGCTGGTCAGAGGGGTATGTTTTCGGGGGCNTCGTTCTGANGGTNGACGACCGNGGACTACTGGATAACTCCTTAAGATTCCNCGAGGACGACACAGGCGGGACCTTACGGATTCCCGGTGCGAAAGGGAGATTGTGTTGAGAGCTGCCCCAGGAACCCCGAGAGCTCTCCTTTATGGAGCNACTGNCCGAGCCTTGGCTGTCTCCCATCCTTTGGTCTCTTTGGCGGCCGTTTCCTCGATCATGATGAGATCGATCATTTCCATAAAGCGGCTTACGGTAATCACGGTAGTAAGTGTGGTAATTGGTGCGGTGGCCTCCACGACACGGGTAGTGGCTGCAATGCGAACACCTGGTGTGGCGATAGCGATAATAGCTTCTGTGAATCCCGATATAATAATCGCTGAAAAAACCATTATGGTAGCCACCGTGGTAGTGGTCATGACTGGCACCATGATGTGTAGGAGCATATGGGTCATACACACACGAACTCAGGAGGATGGTACAAAGCAGGCAGATCGAGAGCGGCAGGAAGGGCTTCATGGGTCTAAGACGGAAAGGACGGCCAGTTTATTCTGGGGAATGCGCGGTCCGCAATATGGGAAATCCTGTTTCGTTCCCAATTAATGGGATGGGCACTACCTGAGGCGAGGTAGAAAACAATAGACAAAATCAGCGCATTTGTCGAAAAAACAAGGGGTAGGGTCATTATTCCGCAGAATTGAGCGCATGAGAATACAATGTGCTTACAATGTCTTGCCATGGTGGGGGAAACTTCTATTCTTGGCGGCGAATCTGGCAACGATTACCGATACCCCGTGCGCATGAACCATACATCAACACAGGAAAGTTCCCTCTCAGGAAGTCTGAGGGCTGGGTTTACCTTGGTAGAGATCATGGCTGTCATGATGGTGATTGCCATTCTCTTATCGGTTGCGGCGGTAGGAATTCAGAATATTGACCGCGGGCAAGCCACGACCTCTGCACTTTCCGTCACAGAGGCTCTCTTTGACGAAGCTCGCAGCGCTGCCGTCGGCCGGGGAACCCGTGCACGGCTCTTGATTCATAAGGAGCTCAACGACTCCGAAGTGATTGATCGTGAGCGCTATCTTTCTTACATGTGTGTCGCGGTGGAAAGCACGAACCGTGAAGGGGACGTGGAAGGAGCCGGATGGGAAGTGATCACCCGGGGAACGAAGCTTCCTTCGGGGGTGTATTTCAGTCCCGAGGAAAGTGAGAGAGCGGCTGAATCTATAGGCGTCGGCAAACCTGGCACGATGAGGATTGACCTCCCCGGGAAAGATGCCAACGGCGCTGACTCATTTAAGGAGTGCTACTACTTTGAATTCAACCCGGAGGGGGTATGCATTGATGGTGAGAATGCGGGTTTGGATCCGGGTGCCGCGGTTATCCTAATCAGCGGAACGCGACCTCGAGATGTGGAGGAGCCAAAGCTGATGAAGAACAACAAGGTCGGCTTTGTGGTGTGGCGCAACGGCCGGACTTCCATTTTCCGAAGCCCTGAACAGATTGATCTTGCTCGATGAACATGGTCTTGTCCCAGCCTATTCCTAAAAAGCGCCATGGGTTCACGCTCATGGAGACCGTGATCGCGATCGGAGTCGTTGCCGTTCTGCTTACGACGTTTCTTGCAGTCTTTGGTCCTGCTTCAGCTGGTATTCGGAAGGCATTAAGTGCTCAGGAGGCAGGCCGCCTTACGAATTCTCTTGAGAGAGAACTGAGCACCCTGAGAGAGGGTCCAGATAGCTCCTACGATAATGCCTTCCACAAGGCCTTCGAATGGATTCGGGATTCAGGTAAAGAGGATAAGGCAGTTTTTCTGTATAACTATCGTGGGGACCCCAACCAGATCAGGGAGGATGCGTCGCTGGAACCCTTTGCTCTAGCCACTGGCCAGTCGGGGCGAGACTTTATTCTTCAGCCAGCCGTACGCCGGGTCGGGGATGCGGATCAGGATTTTCAGGAGGACCTCGAAAGAATCGAAGGCCGAATTTACCTCGTGAAGATGACTCAGATGATTTACGACGACGCACAAGATCCCGTGCTCATCCCCGGAACCCACGGCCAGATCAAAAACATGCACAGCCACGATCCGATTGATAACGTGGTAGATTATCCGGGAGCCGTTATTGCTTATACAGCCGATTTCTACGCGCTGAAGAGTAACAAGTTCGATTACATAGAGCGCCTCGACCTGATCGATGATAACGGGGACGGTGATCCGGATCTTTTGGGCAAGCCCCTGTTCTCACGTAACCTCGGAGTAAGGCGGTAACCTTAACCCTTTCCTTTTTTGCAATGACCACCCCCTTCCCTCAGATGCGTCGTGTGCGCGGCTTCACTCTTGCAGAGTTGATGGTGGCTATG
The DNA here is from genome assembly GCA_002709915.1 of Roseibacillus sp. Classification (GTDB taxonomy): domain Bacteria; phylum Verrucomicrobiota; class Verrucomicrobiia; order Verrucomicrobiales; family Akkermansiaceae; genus Roseibacillus_B. The sequence goes on from PARF01000066.1 coordinate 16,452, forward strand.
GCGATCACCGTGATTCTCATGACCCTGCTTGTATCCGTGACTGCGGTTGCTTTGGACGGATGGAGGGTCAGCAGGAATAAGGTCAGAGCGTCACGACAGGCCAAGGCTACGCTTGAGCAGATGAGTCGTGATTTTGAAGCCATGGTTGTGCGAACGGGAACAAATTTCGAGTGGCTCTACACCGAAACCGATCCGGATGACCCAGGACCGAATGACAACGAAAGTCCGAACGCGGCGAGGATCCTCATGTTTTCCGCAGCTACCGACCGCTACGACGGAGATGTCGAGGGAAGGAACGATAAGGGGGGTGATGTGACGGGTCTGAGCTACAAGCTTCTCTACAAGGATCCGATCACTGATGCGTATGATGATAGGTTCAGTGTTTTTGCCCTTTATCGGAAACTTGTGAATCCTGATGAGACCTTTGAGTTTCTTCTGGAGCATGACCCGGTTGATCCAAAAGACCTCGACACGAAGTTCAGGCGATACGACGCCGAGCTTGGGGACTCAGATAACTTCGTCTGCGAAAACATTTTTGAAGTAAGTGTGGTTTTTACGGTTGAATACACCGAACTGGTGGGTGGCAGACTGGTAACCAAGATCGAGCGGATTCCCATCATCCGGACGGGTGGCGCAGAGGCTGCAGAGACGTTCAGTTTTACCGGGAATGGTATCAAAGTTGATGACGATGATAGTGTGGAGTTCGGCAGAGGACGAATCTCGTCAGTGGATCTTAGTATTACGGTCCTCACCGATGGGGGTATTGCTCAGTTGAGGAGGGGGGGAAATTTTACGGGGACAGCTCTCGAAAAGTTTCTTTCCAAGAACTCCTTCCAGTATTCCAAGACGATTCTGCTGCCGCAGCCATAGGTCGAGAGAGATCAAGGTCCCTTTTATCAGGCCCTGCAGGGTCTGGATGTCAACATTGGTGGCAGCATGTGACCCATAGGTCTTTGTAAAACGTGCAGGGCGGGTCACTTTCCCTCTTGAGGTTGGCCCACATTTGCTCGCACCCTGCTGACCGATATGGGTTTCAACGCTCTTAATTTTCTTGCTCAAGCCAGTGGAGAAGCATCGCACGACACCTTTCGTCTCGTGTCGGTTCTGGTTCTTTCGATCGTTCTTATCCTTGTCCTTATTCTAGCATTCAGGATTCAGGCATTTGTGAGCCTGCTACTGGCCGCGATCTTTGTGGGAATCGCCTC
>PARF01000067.1 GCA_002709915.1 Roseibacillus sp.
CGCCATCCAGGACCAGAACAAAAGGACGGCTGCTACGCTCGAGAATATCGCGAAGATCTCCTTCCGGAATAGACCGCTTACTCGAACCACCTGCGCTATGCTGGTTGGCTCGGGCGCCAGATCTGGACTTCTGCCGGGCCATCAGGTCAGGGGTCAACGGTCACCAGCCCGCATCCGGTCTCTACCGACCGATGCTGACTGGTGACATGATTGGTGTCTCAGGCCGTCTCCAGATCGACTTGTGGTTCCTCCTCTTCCACCTGGGGCTCAGGCTCTTCCACTGTGAACTCAATGTCGACGTCCCGATGAGTATCAAAGCCTGTTCCCGCTGGAATAAGGTGTCCCATGATCACGTTCTCCTTGAATCCATTAAGATAGTCGACCTTACCGAGCGTCGCGGCTTCAGTGAGAACTCGAGTAGTATCTTGGAACGAGGCCGCAGAAATGAAGGACTCCGTCTCAAGAGAGGCTTTGGTAATTCCAAGAAGAACAGGCTCGGCTTCTGCCGGCTTCCCACCCTGCTCGATAATCTCCTCGTTCTCTCTCTGGAAAGTGGAACGTTCCACCTGCTCTCCCCAGAGGAAGGACGTATCTCCCTGCTCGCTGATTTTCACCTTCCTGAGCATCTGCCGGATGATGATCTCAATGTGCTTGTCGTTGATCTCCACACCCTGCGCGCGATAGACCGACTGCACCTCGTTGACAAGGTGAGCTTGCAGTTCCTGCCTGCCACAGGCTTCAAGAAGGTCTTCCGGAGCAACAGGTCCTTCCGTGATCTGTTCACCACGGGCGATGGAGTCTCCTTCTGCCACAATCATATGACGGCCCATGGGAACAAGATGATCCACAGATTCTCCCGTCTCTTCGTCAGTAACGATAACTTTTTTCTTACCGCGGACATTTGGGCCGAATGAAATTACCCCGTCTATCTTGGCGATCACACATGCGTCCTTGGGCCGCCGAGCCTCAAAAAGCTCAGCTACCCTCGGCAGACCACCGGTAATATCCCGGGTCTTGGCGACTTTCCGTGGAGTTCGCGCTAGCTGAGTTCCTCCAGTAATCTTCTTCTTCTCCTTCACTGAGAGGTGTGCACCTACAGGAATTGAGTAACTCGCCAGAACTTCCCCGGAGTCGGGGGCAACAATAACGACCTGAGGGTGAAGATCCTCTTTGTGCTCGGTAACGGTCATTCCCTTCTTTCCGGTCTCCTTATCAGTCTCGGTCTGGACAGTAATACCAGGAATCATATCCCGAAACTCAACCACTCCGGATTTCTCGGTAATAATTGGAACACTGTGTGGATCCCAGGTAGCAATCTGGCCACCTTTGGCGACCTCGTCACCGTCCTTTATGGAGATGATAGAACCGATCACGATCTTGTGCGACTCAAGCTCAAGCCCATTCTTGTCTCGGATCGAGATACTTCCATTCTTGTTGAGCACCACGAAGTTTCCATCCGTATCCTCGACAACTCGAAGGTCTACGTAATGAAGGACTCCCTTTGCGCGTGACTCGATAAACGGCTGCTTGTTCACCCCAACCGCTACACCACCGGAGTGGAAGGTCCGCATGGTCAACTGCGTTCCGGGCTCTCCAATTGACTGGGCTGCAATGATTCCTACCGCTTCACCAATTTTGGTAAGCTTCCCAGTTGCCAGATTCAGGCCGTAGCACGCCTGGCAGCAGCCTCGCTTGGATTCACAGGTAAGAGCGGAGCGGATCTTCAGCCGCTCATGCCCGATATCTTCGATCCTGTTAGCTTTTTCTTCAGTAATCAACTCATTCACTTCGACGATTACCTCACTGGAGACTGGGTCGACCACCCGCTCACAAGAAACTCGCCCGTAGATCCGAGTTGAAAGAGGCGCGGACTCCTCATCTCCTGAGTAGATCGTTTCCACATACAGTCCCTGCACGGTTCCGCAATCCGCCTCGGTGACAATCACATCCTGAGAGACATCCACCAGCTTTCGCGTCATGTATCCGGAGTCAGCAGTCTTAAGAGCCGTATCGGCCAGACCTTTCCGGGCACCGTGAGTCGAGATGAAGTACTCGAGCACTGAGAGACCCTCCCTGAAATTCGAGGTAATGGGCCGTTCAATAATTTCTCCAGATGGTTTGGCCATTAGGCCCCGCATCCCGGAGAGCTGCTTGATCTGGTTCTTGTTACCCCGTGCACCGGAATCTACCATCATGAAGAGCGGATTAGCCATCTCGCCCCCATCGTTGAATTCCAGCTTCCTGAAGAGAACATTCGCAATGTTATCCGTCGCCCGGGTCCAGATATCAACGACCTTCTGGTAGCGTTCGCCATCGGTAATAATACCGTTCCGGTAGTGCTTGGAGACCTTTTCGATTTCTGCGTAGGCCTTCTTGATCTCCAATTCTTTCTCTTCGGGGATCACCATGTCCACGATCCCGATTGAACACCCTGAGCGGGTTGCTTCCTCGAAACCAAGATTTTTGAGACTGTCGAGGGTCGTGACTGTTCCAGACTGTCCGGCAACCTGATAGCAACGCCAGATGATGTCTCCGATCTGCTTCTTGCCAACCGTCTGGTTAATAAAACCCAGACCTTCTGGCCAGATTTCGTTGAAACGGACTCTTCCGGGGGAAGTAACGAGCATCTTGCTCTCTTTATCTCCGAAGATTGTGTCCTTTCCGTAGTCCGGGTTGCGGACTCTGATCCAGTCGTGCCGGCTCACCTTTCGGGAAGAAAGAGCATAGTCGACCTCACTCGGGCTTTCAAACGTTGGAACCCGGTCCTCCGGCCCGGGCTGAGAATTGGGCCGGGTGTAGGTGAGATAATATGTTCCCAGGATGATGTCCTGCGAGGGTGTGGTGATCGGCCGACCACTCGCCGGGGAGAAGATATTGTTAGGAGCCAGCATAAGCTGTCTGGCTTCCAGCTGCGCTTCCACTGAGAGAGGAACGTGCACCGCCATCTGATCGCCATCAAAATCAGCGTTGTAGGCTGAGCAGGTAAGGGGGTGCAACCTGATGGCTGATCCCTCGATCAATACTGGTTCGAAGGCCTGAATTGAGAGGCGGTGAAGGGTAGGAGCCCGGTTCAGCATCACAGGATGCCCCTTGGTCACTTCCTCAAGAATATCCCACACGTCCGTGGTCTTGCGGTCGATCATCTTCTTCGCTGAGCGCACAGTATGACAGTGTCCCAACTCCTTCAGCCGGCGGATAATAAAGGGTTCGAAAAGAGCTAACGCCATCTTCTTGGGCAAGCCGCACTGATGCATTTTGAGCTCAGGCCCGATCACGATCACAGAACGGCCGGAGTAATCCACTCTTTTCCCGAGCAGGTTCTGGCGGAAACGTCCTCCTTTTCCCTTCAGCATGTCAGAAAGAGATTTGAGCGGGCGATTACCGGCGCCCGTTACCGCGCGACCATGACGCCCATTATCGAAGAGTGCATCCACAGCTTCCTGGAGCATTCTTTTCTCGTTCCGGATGATGACCTCAGGAGTTTTTAACTGGAGGAGATTCTTGAGACGATTATTTCGGTTAATCACTCTCCGGTAGAGATCGTTCAGATCTGAGGTCGCGAAGCGGCCCCCTTCCAAGGGAACGAGCGGTCGCAGATCCGGCGGAATAACGGGCAACACCGTCATGATCATCCACTCGGGGCGAGAATTGGAGTCCCTGAAGCCTCCAGCAAGCCTAAGCCTTTTCGCCAGCTTCTTGCGTGTCTGCTTCGAGCGGGTATTTTCCATCGCTTCTTCGAGCTCCACGATAATGTCATCAAGCACGCACTGGCTGAGGAGATCACGGATCGCCTCAGCGCCCATCGCGGCCCGGAAACTATCCTCACCGTAATCTTCTTCCGCATCACGCAGGTCAGACTCGGGTAACAACTGACCCCGCTCAAGCGGAGTCTTCCCTGGATCCGTGACCATGTAATCTTCATAATAGATCACCCTCTCCAGATCCCGCGCGCTCATGTCGAGCATGAGTCCGATACGGCTGGGCATGCATTTGTAGAACCAGATATGGGTCACCGGAACTGCGAGCTCGATATGACCCATCCGCTCGCGCCGGACACGGGAAAGAGTCACCTCAACCCCACAACGGTCACAAATGACTCCCTTGTGTTTGATTCTCTTGTATTTTCCACAAGCACACTCCCAGTCACGGGTTGGACCGAAGATCCTTTCGCAAAAGAGCCCTCCCTTCTCAGGTTTGAACGTCCTGTAGTTAATCGTCTCGGGATTTTTGACCTCGCCTCGGCTCCATGACCGGATCACATCCGGCGAAGAAACCGTAATGGATACCTGATCAAAGGCTTCAGCTTTTTCGTCTACCCCGTAGAGCTCACGCAGATTGGTTTCAACACTCATTATTTTGTAAAATCGCTGGTTTCAGTTTCGTATCCGGGGCTCAGAGAGTGAGATCATCAAGGTTGAAGTCCCCGCCATCGGCAACCTCCGCTCCACGGCGACCAGGCCGCACATCAAGTCCGAGAGATTGCATTTCCTTAATCAACACGTTGAAGGATTCCGGAGTGCCCGCTTCAAGAGTGTTATCTCCCTTGACGATGGCCTCGTAAATCCGAGTCCTGCCCTGCACATCATCGGACTTCACGGTCAGCAGCTCCTGAAGAGTATAGGCCGCGCCGTAGGCTTCGAGAGCCCAGACCTCCATTTCTCCGAATCGCTGTCCTCCATACTGAGCCTTTCCTCCCAACGGCTGCTGGGTGACAAGGCTGTATGGCCCAACCGCCCGAGCATGAATCTTATCAGCTACGAGGTGACCAAGTTTCAGCATGTAAATCTGTCCGACCACCACTGGCTGGTCGATCGCATCACCTGTGCGGCCATCAAAAAGATTACTCTTTCCTCCAGTAGAACCGTCCTTGCCGTCACCGATCCAAGTAAACCCGGGACCAGGCGCCTCATCAGCTTTTCTTTCACGAGCTTTCTCGGTTCCATCACCGATCATTTTCGTTCCATCGACCTTCTTGGCTTCCGACATGTATTCCCAGATCTTGTCTTCTGGAATTCCATCGAAAATAGGGGTGGCAACCGTAAACCCAAGGGCCTTGGCAGCAACTCCGAGGTGAGTTTCAAGGACCTGCCCAACATTCATCCGGGAAGGCACCCCAAGAGGGTTGAGGCAGATATCGACCGGAGTTCCGTCATGGAGATAGGGCATATCCATTTCTGGGACGATCACAGCAACTACTCCCTTGTTTCCGTGACGTCCTGCCATCTTGTCACCAACAGAGAGTTTGCGCTTTGCGCTCACAAAGACTTTAACCTCCTTGATAACACCAGGATCAATCTCGTCGCCACTCTCGATCTGGTCAAGGCGCCGCTCTCGATCAGCATCAAGCTCTCCGAATCGCCCTTCAAAAGAGCTGATGATTTCAAGGATCTTGTTACGGATCGGACTCGGGTCGATTTCGATGTGGTCGTAAACTGCCGCTAGTTTCCGAAGAAGGGTCTTTGTGATTTTGCGGTTCGCAGGAATAATGATTTCCCCGCTCTGAGCGTTTACAACGTCCAGAGGTATCTTCTCCCCGAGCAAAATATCAGAGAGCTTTTCGGTCAGCTGATCCGTGAGCTGATCCTTCTTTTTCTTGTAATCATCATTAATCTTCTTCAGCTGCTTTTTCATTTCAGCCGGGTTGACTTCTTCCGAACGCCTCCGAGCCATTCCGTGAGTCGCAATGCGGATATCCTGGACGATCCCGGTGCACCCGGAGGGCACTCGGAGAGAAGTGTCCTTAACGTCTGCAGCCTTCTCACCGAAAATCGCGCGTAGCAGTCTCTCTTCCGGAGCCAGCTCGGTCTCGCTCTTCGGCGTAATTTTTCCAACCAGGATATCACCCGGCTTCACTTCCGCACCTACTCGGACAATACCGTCATGGTCGAGGTTCTTGAGTGCCTCTTCTCCGACGTTCGGAATGTCCCGGGTAATTTCCTCAGGGCCTAACTTGGTATCTCGAGCTGCAACTTCGAACTCACTGATATGAATCGAGGTGTATACATCCTCCCTGACCAGACGTTCCGAAATGACAATTGCGTCCTCAAAGTTGTATCCATTCCAAGGCATGAACGCGACGAGGACATTGCGACCAAGAGCCAGTTCCCCATCATCGGTGTTGGGCCCATCGGCTATGATCTGACCGTTCTTTACTTTATCACCCGATCTGACCAGAGGCTTCTGGTTGATACAGGTTCCAGCGTTCGAACGCATGAACTTCCTCAAAGGGTAGACGTAAATCCCCTTTTCTGGCTTTGTCTTGACCGATTCAGGCTCGCTAAGAAACCTTTCGTCTGAAACAGGCAGGATTCCGTCCTTGGTCGTAACGATGTATTCCGCCGTTGCGGCTGCAACAACGCCATCGGCTTCAGAAACGATTACCGACCGTGAGTCACGAGCCGCCTTTTCCTCCAGACCGGTTCCCACGAAGGGAGCCTCTGACACCAAAAGCGGCACTCCCTGCCGCTGCATGTTCGACCCCATCAGGGCCCTGTTCGCATCGTCATGCTCTAGGAACGGGATCATTCCTGCAGCCACCGAAACGAGCTGCTTGGGGGAAACATCCATATAATCGACCTTCTCGGGTTCCATTTCGAGGAATTCACCCCTTTCCCTTGCGGTGACCCGTTTGTTTGTGAAGGTCCCATCCTTATTGATAGGGTTGTTGGCCTGAGCGATGATGAACGTCTCCTCCTGATCGGCTGTGACATATTCAATTTGATTGCTGACCTTCCCTTTTTTCACCTTACGGTAAGGTGTCTCAATAAATCCGAATTCATTGATCCGCGCATAGGTGCACATCGAATTAATCAATCCGATGTTAGGTCCCTCCGGAGTCTCAATCGGGCAGATTCGCCCATAATGTGAGGGGTGCACGTCCCGTACTTCAAAACCAGCACGATCCCGGTTGAGACCGCCCGGTCCAAGTGCCGAAAGACGTCTCTTGTGAGTGAGTTCCGCCAGCGGGTTGGTCTGGTCCATGAACTGACTCAGCTGGCTACGACCGAAGAAATCCCGAACGACCGCACTGAGGGCCTTTGGATTAATCAACTTCTGGGGCGTCATCCCCTCGATATTCACATCAAAGAGAGTCATCCGCTCCTTAACCAGTCGCTCCGTGCGGGCCAAACCGACTCGGCATTGGTTGGCAAGCAGCTCGCCAACCGCACGCACACGCCGGCTGCCAAGGTGATCGATGTCATCAATCGTGCCGTCTCCCTTTTTAAGGTTAAGCAGATATTTAACCGCATTGAGAAAATCCTCCGCGACCATGATGCGTTCCGAAGAATCCACATCAATCTTGAGTTTCTGGTTGATCTTGTAGCGGCCTACGCGCGTAAGGTCATATTTCTTCGGGTCGAAGAACAGACGCTTTAGGAGGGCCCTGGCATTCGCCGCCGTAGGCGGGTCACCGGGACGCAGCTTCTTGTAAATGTCCTTGAGAGCGCTTTCCTCGTCCTCAGCCGGGTCTTTCCGAAGAGACTTGAGAAGAATTTCATCATCCCGAGAGTCAACCACTTCGATAGTCTTGATCTTGAGGGCCAGCAACTGTCGTACCGCCCCGATGGTAAGAGGATCGTAGGCACGAGCCACGACGAGGTCTCCATCCTTGATGTCTTCAAAGAGAACCATTGGACTGAGCTCCTCCTCATCCATTGAGTCACTAAGCTTCAGCTTTTTGACCTTGTAAAACTGCTCAATCAGCTCCCTCTCACTGGGATACCCAAGGGCTCTCAGGAAGGTAGTCGCAAGGAACTTACGACGACGACGACGACGGTCCAGATAGACGTAGAGAAGGTCGTTAGTGTCAAACTGGACCTCCAGCCACGATCCTCGGTCAGGGATAATTCGAAAAGAATGCAGAATCTTTCCATTAAGGTGAACAGACTTTTCGAAGCAGATACCTGGAGACCTGTGCAGCTGAGAAACGATAACACGCTCTGCACCGTTAATCACAAAAGTTCCCCGACGGGTCATCATGGGCAGTTCTCCCATGTAAACCCGCTCTTTCTTGGTTCCTGTTTCGTCCTTAAGCTTGAAAGTAACGTAGAGCGCGGCACTGAAGGTCTCTCCTGTGCGAAGAGCCTCGAGAGCCGTGATCTTGGACTCCTCGATATCGTAGGCGATGAAATCCAACTCAATGGTTTCATCGTAACTGGTAATCGGGAACACCTCTTTGAAGACGGCTTGCAGGCCGGTCTCCGTACGCTGGGACGGGGTAATGTCCTGCTGCAGAAAGTCCTCGTAGGATTTACTTTGAACCTCGATGAGGTTGGGCGGTTCAATAACTTCTTCGATGTTTCCGAAGTAACGACGGTCGGCCATGGTGGTCTTTCTCGTTGATGGGATGGCGCCATCCTTGCAGGATGACGATTTTCTATGTTGGCGGCAGGGACCCTTCCTCTCCTCCCAGCACCTGCAGGGTTTCGGGGACTTGGGTTACCCAGATGTTCATTAGTCCGGAGTTTCTGCTCCGACTTCAAATTCCTCCTCCTGCTACGCGGAAGTTGAACCTGAAGTCGAACCAGGCGGTTCTGCCAGGGCCTGATTGAAGGCCCCGGCAGAAAAAAGCCGGTTACTTCAGCTCGATCGTGGCGCCAGCCTCTTCAAGCTTGGCCTTTGCAGCCTCGGCGTCGTCCTTGGAAGCACCCTCCAGCACATTGACCGGGGCACTCTCGACGAGCTTCTTGGCATCGGCGAGTCCCAGTCCGCTGGCAACTTCACGCACGGCCTTGATGACCTGAATCTTGTTGCCCCCGGCGCTCTCAAGAGACACGTCGAAGCTTGTTTTCTCTTCTGCAGCTTCAGCCTCTGCGGGTGCAGCAACTGCGACAGCGGCAGCAGGAGCTGCGGCACTTACGCCCCAGTCCTCTTCCAGTTTTTTTACCAATTCGGAAGCTTCCAGAACGGTAAGCTTGCCGAGTTCTTCTGCGATTGTATTGATATCAGCCATTGTATTTTTAGTTTCGGTATCGTCGTTTACGGAGCTCCGTGTCGTTTCAGACCACCAGCCGGCGGTCCGACGAGGAACCATCTGTGTTTGCAAGTCTTTACCGCCTGAGCAGATCCGACTATCCCTTCAAATTTTTTGTTTTCAGTGTGTTAAGTGATTGAAAATAGACTCATTCCGCTACGGGAATCTTAATTATCTCCATCATGCTTGGCCTTGACCACCCGTGCAATGGCGGCGCCCGGCTCGTTTAGAACCCGTGCCAGCATGGATGCGGGCTGGTTGAGAACTCCGAGCAAGGTAGCAAGGAGAACTTCCCGAGGCGGCAGCTCGGCAAGGGCCTTGATCTGCGCTTCGTCGAGAAGATCACCATCAAGGAGGCCTCCCTTTACCTCGGGCTTCTTAAATTCCTTCTGGAAGTTCTTAACGGCTTTAGCGGCTCCACAAACGTCTTCCGTTCCAGTGATAAACGCCGTCTGACCCTGCAAGGCTTCATCCAAGCCCGGCATTCCTGCCGCTTCGAGAGCACGCTTCATGTGGCTATTCTTCGCCACGTGGCATTCGGCCCCACCTTCGCTCAGACGATTCCGGAGCTCATTGAACTGAGGGACCGTCATTCCGGTATATTCTACTACGAGGATGAAAGGAGAGGCATTTACCCTGCTGAGTAATTCGTCTACAATTATCTGTTTATCAGGATTCATACTCTTATTCGGTAAGAGCTGCGGTGCTCTCCAGCCTCAGGCCAGGCAGCATTGTTGCAGCAATGGTGATATTCTCGATGTAATTGCCCTTGGCTGACGCCGGCTTTGCCTTAACGACACTTTCGATAAGGGCCTCGGCATTCTCCTTGAGCTGGTCTTCTGAGAATGAGGCTTTTCCGATCCCCGCTGAAATGTTCGCGTTCTTATCGAGTTTATAATCCACTTTACCCGCCTTTACAGCCTTCACTGCGTTTGCAGTGTCATCCGTTACAGTCCCGGTTTTGGGATTGGGCATGAGTCCTCGGGGTCCAAGCACACGGGCAATCTTCCTCACCTCGCCCATCGCATCGGGTGTGGCAATGGCGGCATCAAAATCAGTAAAGCCGTCCTGCACCTTTTTAATCAAATCCTCAAACCCCACGTGGTCTGCTCCTGCCTCGGTCGCCGCTTTTGCAGAATCTCCCTGAGCGAAGACTACCACCCGGACGTTTCTTCCTGTGCCATGAGGAAGGCTCACACTACCCCGAACCATCTGATCACTTTTCTTTGCGTCTACCCCAATTCGGAACGACAAGGTTACCGTTGGATCAAACTTTGGTGCAGGGAACTTTTTAAGGGTCTCTACGGCCTCAGCAAGAGCGTAGGGGCGATCTTCCACCACCTCGGCGGCCTTCGTGTATCTTTTACTTCGTTTTTTTGGCATTAGTTTAATTGCAGTTCAAGCGGACCTGTCTGGATCCTCCTGCGGTTATCTATGTTATCTTCTTTGGCAAAATATTCTGATCCTGCTCGGTTCACATTCCCTCGACCTCGAGCCCCATTTGCATTGCTGTGCCAGCCAGAATCTTTGCAGCCTGCTCAGGATCATCGGTGTTCAGATCCGGCAACTTTACCTTCACTACTTCCATCAGCTCGTCCTTGGTAATTTTCCCAACCTTTTCCTTGTTGGGCTCTCCTGACCCGGACGCGATATTCGCAGCTTTTTTGAGCAAAACAGCCGCCGGGGGCTGCTTCGTCACGAAGTCAAAGCTGCTATCGGTGTATACGGTAATAATGGTGGGAAGCAGATCCCCTGCCTGTTGCTGCGTGGCTGCATTAAAATCCTTGCAGAACTGCATGATATTCACTCCTGCCTGGCCCAGAGCGGGTCCGACTGGAGGTGAAGGATTCGCCTGTCCTGCCAGAATCTGAAGCTTGAGGGTGCCTTTGACTTCTTTTGCCATGGAATGAGTAGTGTCTGAGTGTGAATGTTTTGTCTGCTCGCGTGATTTTGCCCTCAGTCTCGGGGGCTGTCACTGAAGAGGGAAGGGGCCTAGCCAGGTTCGACCTGCCAGAATTCAAGCTCAACCGGTGTCGAGCGACCAAAAATAGTGACAGCTACGCGAAGTTTGCCCTTTTCCTCGTCAATTTCTTCCACCAACCCGTTCTGACTTTCAAAAGGACCGTCTGCAACTTTGACGGTGTCACCAACTTCAAAGCTGATTGCGGGACGAACACTATCTTCGCGCTCTTTAATCTGAGCCAGCATGCTTTCCACCTCGCGCTGGCGCATCGGTATCGGCCGATCCTTGGTTCCAGCAAAACCTATCACTCCATCCATCTCCTTGACGAAATACCACGTATCCTCAACCAGTTTGTTGTCCTCCGTGAAAAGGCTCATGTTCACAATGATGTAGCCCGGATAAAACTTACGCTTGGTTTCGGTTTTTTTGCCGCGGCGCACCTCGGATACCATCTCGGTGGGGACGAGAACTTCGAAAATTTTGTCCTTAAGTTCTTCCTGCTCGGTCAGAGCACGAATCCTCTTGGCGACCTTCTGCTCCTGTCCGGAGAGAACGTGCACAACATACCACTGCTGCTTGGATGGAGGGATAGTAGGCATCAGATCTATTAGTCTCGTCCAATCCGAGTAAGGAAATCAACGACCTCGCGGTGCACCAGATCCCAGAGTCCCACATAGGCGGCAAGGAGCAGAATAGCGATCAGGATGACTACCGTGGAGTCAACGAGCTCCTTATACTTCTTGAAGCCCCTGACCTTGGGATCTGGGTCCCAGGGCCATGAGGCCTTGCGCAGCTCTCCTTTTACTTCGCCGACAAAGGTCGAAGTTTTCCTGGGAACCTTTTTAAGAGAATTAAGCATGATGGCTGGTTACCGGGGGAGAGGGCTGGCAGGACAGGCGAGACTCGAACTCACAACCCTCGGTTTTGGAAACCGATGCTCTACCAATTGAGCTACTGTCCTTTTGGCGCGTCAGGGGCACCCCGGCAAAACGCCCGAGTGCCCCCTTGGTAAAATCGGTTTTGATTTCGTAATAAGGGAAGCGTTACTTGATGATCTTAGCTACCCGCCCGGCACCAACCGTGCGACCACCCTCCCGGATAGCGAAGCGCATGGTCTCCTCCATTGCGATAGGTGTAATCAGTTCCACCTTAAGGTTGATATTGTCGCCTGGCATCACCATGTCCACTCCATCGGGGAGTGAGATGCTGCCAGTCACATCAGTAGTTCTGAAGTAGAACTGAGGGCGGTAGTTACTGAAGAAAGGCGTGTGACGCCCTCCCTCATCCTTGGACAGAACGTAGACCTCAGCTTCGAAATCAGTGTGAGGTTTCACCGATCCGGGCTTGGCGATAACCTGCCCACGCTCGATTTCCTCCTTTTTGATGCCCCGCACAAGAAGGCCAACATTGTCGCCCGCGCGGCCCTCATCGAGCAACTTACGGAACATTTCGATATCGGTGATTGTGGTTTTCTGGGTGTCCTTGATTCCAATAATCTCAACCTCCTCCATCTTTTTGATGATTCCCCGCTCGACACGACCGGTAGCCACCGTCCCCCGTCCTTCAATCGAGAAGACGTCCTCAACAGGCATCAGGAAATCCTTGTCGATCGGCCGCTCTGGCTCCGGAATGTAGGAGTCCACTGCTTCCATGAGCTTGAGAATCGACTCCTTGTGGCCGGCGTCGCCTTCAATCGCCTTCAGCGCAGACCCCTTCACGATCGGAATATCGTCACCAGGGAATTCATACTGTCCGAGCAGCTCGCGGATTTCCATTTCGACAAGCTCCAGAAGCTCTTCGTCATCAACCTGATCAGTTTTGTTGAGGTAGACACAAATCGCGGGAACTCCCACCTGACGGGCGAGCAGGATATGCTCCCTCGTCTGAGGCATTGGCCCGTCGGCGGCTGACACAACGAGAATTGCTCCATCCATCTGAGCTGCGCCAGTAATCATGTTCTTCACGTAATCCGCGTGTCCGGGGCAGTCGACGTGAGCGTAGTGACGATTATCTGTTTCATACTCAACGTGAGCTGTTGAGATCGTAATACCCCGCTCTTTTTCTTCCGGAGCGGCATCGATTTCGTCGTAAGCCTTGACGTCTCCACCTCCCATTTTTTCCGCTAGCACCATTGTAATGGCAGCGGTGAGGGTGGTTTTTCCATGATCGACGTGACCGATCGTGCCGACGTTCACGTGAGGCTTGGTCCGTTCAAACTGTTCTTTGGCCATATGCTTGATTCCTGTGGATCTTTTATTCTCTTCGCTCAAAGCTCATGGCGGGAATTGAACCCGCGACCTCGTCCTTACCAAGGACGCGCTCTACCCCTGAGCTACATGAGCGAGGTATTTTGCTCCCTGCGACGCGTGGACAGTTCACCCCAAGAGATAGGTTTATTGCCCCAGAAGGAAATGGCCAACGCCGCCAAAAGCGGGCGGAACCTATCAAAGCCCTCTACACTGTCAAAAAAAAAGTAAAATGGAAAGAAATTCGTCAAAAACGCCCTAAATTCCGGGGGTACAAACAATATCGCCCCCTTCTGGGTTCGCGCTCCAAGCCTCAGGGCCTCAATCAGAACCCTTTTTCTCGCCAATTTCCTCTTTTTCGAGGCTTTTATCGTTCCCAGAATATAATTCACTCACCCGATTTACCTCCATCGCCTTACCACTTTGCTCGTCCACCCCTACGATCACTCCACAAATTCGCACAGGCCCCTTGGCCACCGGAAATCTTGTAGGCATTCCAGTGCGTAACCTCCAAACCACAGAAGCGATCTCGCGGCCGAGGACCGAGTCAGCGGGTCCGCACATCCCCGCATCCGTTAAATATGCCGTTCCCCCGGGAAAAATCTGCTCATCGGAGGTTTGTACGTGAGTGTGGGTTCCCACGACCAGAGAGACTTTCCCATCCATGGCACGGCCCATGGCAATTTTTTCGCTGGTCGCCTCAGCGTGAAAATCAAGCATGATGACTCGAACCCCCTCTTCCCGCATGGATTCGACGGCTCTCTCAACGCCCTCCAACGGACTTTCAAGCGGAGGATTCATGAAAACCCGTCCCTGTGCGTTGATCACTCCAACCTTACCCTTGGGAGTCTCAAGGACCACGCTTCCCGAGCCGGGAGCTCCTTTCGGATAATTCACCGGACGGAGAAGCCGCGGTTCGGTGGGAAAGTAATCCACAATTTCCCGCTGGTCCCAGACATGGTCCCCCGTGGTAATCACCGCAGCACCTGCTCGGAGCAAATCAATGGAAATCTTCGGGGTGATCCCTCTACCCCCCGCCGCGTTTTCTCCATTAACGACAATAAAATCGATATTCTCTTGCTCCTTCAGCGCGGCCAGCCGGGCGATTACAGCCTTCCGCCCGGGTTCACCAACGACGTCGCCCAAAAACAGGATCCTGATCATTTCAATAAATCTATGGTATAGAACACCCGACCGGCGGCCACTTCAGGAATTCAATCAGGTCCCCGCTGGACGACAACAGGATTTACTTGTCACTATGCCACGCTGCTTGCAGAAGACCTCGATTCTCTGCTCCCTCGGAGCCGCGTTGATCATTGGCTGTATCTGCCTCTGGCTCCAGCGGTCCCCGAATCCCTCTGAACGTTCCCTCGTCCCCGATCCTGATCCAAGACTTGCAGATCTTGGCGAGGCTCCAGACTGGAGTGCCTTGAAGCTCTACGACGGGGTCCTGTCCCGGAATGAATTCGATACCGCCCTGCGGGATATCTACCTCCTCGGCCCTAACAGACATTTCGATATCACCGATGAGGGCGTCAGGGTGGCTTCAACTATTTCGTCACACGTCCCCCGGGTGAGTTTTGCGCAGGGAAAAAACCGAAGCCGCCCACCGCGCTACTGGCGACCGGCATCCCAACTTCCCCCCGCTTCCAAAGGTCGACCCCTCGACGGGATACGCATCGCGATCGATCCGGGTCATATCGGGGGAAAGTGGGCCCGGATGGAAGAACGCTGGTATCAGATTGAAGAAACGACACCGGTCACTGAAGGAGACATGACTCTCCTGACCGCCGAGCTTCTTGCTCCCGACCTCGAGGCGCTTGGGGCGGTCGTCACGCTCGTTCGCTCAAGCCCTGACCCTGTCACTGAACTGCGTCCAGATGACCTGCGGAGTTATGCGCGACGGGTTCTTAGCGGAGCTCCCGAGGAGAAGATTATCTCCCTCTCCGAGCGAATGTTCTACCGAACTGCAGAGATCCGGGCGCGCGCCTCGCTGGTCAACAATACGATCAGGCCCGATCTCGTGCTATGCCTCCACTTTAATGCGGAAGACTGGGGTGCCCTGCCTAACAAGCCACGATTGTCACCCAGGAACCATTTCCACATCATTCTGCATGGCGCCTATCTTGACAGTGAGATCTCACATGAGGACGAGCGCTTCGAACTGATGCACAAGATTTTCCAGGGCACTCACAAGGAAGAAGCTGCTCTGGCGGGAGTATTGGCTACCGCTTTTCTTAAGAAAACGGGGCTACCCGCCTACCTTTACAGCATTGGTAGACCTGCGAAACGTGTTGGCCCGGCCTTGTGGGCCCGCAATCTTCTGGCCAACCGTCTCTATCAGTGCCCCGTGCTGTTTTTTGAACCCTACGTAATGAACAACAACGAGGTCTACGAACGTATTCAAGCGGGAGACTATGCGGGAGAGCGCGAGGTCGCTGGATCCAGAAAGCAATCGATCTACCGGGAATATCGAGACGCCATTCTCGCCGGACTGAAAATATACTATAAATCGCGGAGGGCCACAAAATGAAGGTGGCCCCGCTGCAGCGGGTTCCTCCTTTCCTGTTCAAATCTGAATGTCTAAGGTCTTTCCGGACCGCGCATGAAAGACCATATTCTAATCGCTGGCTGTGGCTACCTTGGCGAACAATTAGCCCGGCATGCTACCAACTCCAGCTGGCAGGTTACTCGTCTATCCAAGTCTGGCGATAATGGCTCGCTCATGTGCGACCTTTCAAAGTCTTCTGATCTCAAAGGTCTGCGGTCCCAAATCTCCCCCCCGGCTGCCATCATGTTCACTGCCTCCTCCGGCAGAGGCGGTCCGGAAGCTTACCGTGAGGTCTTTCTTCAAGGCACACGCAACCTTTTTGCAACATTCCCGGATTCTCGTTTTTTTTTCACCTCAAGCACTTCCGTCTACCATCAGACGGACGGATCTCTGGTAACAGAAGATTCCCCTACGAAACCGGAACGCGAAACTGGTGAGATCCTATTGGAAGCGGAATTACAGGTTCTCTCCAATAACGGAACAGTGGCACGCCTCGCCGGTATTTACGGCCCGGGGCGAAGCGCGATTCTTCGCAGCCTGCTTAATGGTAATGCCGTTATCGAGGAAGATGGAAGACGCTTCCTGAACCAGATTCATCGCGATGATGCTTCAAAGGCTCTGCTCCACCTTCTCTCCTGCCCGGATTCTATCGCTCAGGTCTACAATGTCTGCGACTCTTCACCCCTTCATCAGGGAGACTGTTACCAGGCCCTTGCGGCTCTCTTTGATCTTCCCCTGCCGGCTAATGGTCCACGTCCACAAAATCGCAAAAGAGCGTGGACGCACAAACGGGTCTGTAATGAAAAATTACGGGCCACGGGATGGGAGCCAAAGTACCCTTCCTTTATCGATGCCGCNGAGGCTATTCGCCCCACACTCTGACGTCAGATAGCACTCGATCCCCGCTGCAGACACTATATCTGTGACAGACTAGCGCCACCGATACTTGCGAATACCATCGGCTATAGCCCGCGCTGCNGTAGTCTGAAAAGAGTTTGTGACGCAACGTGCGCGCTCACTGGAATTACTGATGAACCCGCACTCAACAAGCACCGCGGGGCATTTGGTCTGCACCAGAACAGAAAAGCGAGCGAAGCGGACGCCGCGATTTTTCATCCTGCACTTACCNGTAAGCTCACGATGAATAGACGAAGCCAACTGCCTCCCGGCCGCTCCTGCATAAAATGTCTCAGCTCCCCGCACCATTGTATTCCGGGTAGCGTTGAAGTGAATGCTGACGAATATTGCATTCCGATACCGGTTTGCAATCGATGCGCGACGTGACAACGACAGGAAAGAATCGCTCCTCCTGGTCAATACAACCCGAAAGCCGTTCTGCTTAAGGTAATACTCAAGCTTGCTGGCGACTTTCATATTCAGCGAAGACTCACGAACACCCGCCCGGAAAGCTCCCCAGTCCTTCCCGCCGTGACCTGGGTCAATAATCACAGTCTTTCCCCGGCCGACGGTTGATACTGAGCTCGCGGACTTTGATTGAGCCACTCCTTTGGCAGTCGCTCTGCCGGAACTCATTGGAGTCGTCCCCGGAATCCTGATCTTCTGGCCTATCTGGAGCTTCCGATGATCCTTGATCCCGTTGTGCGATATCAGTTTTGAAACAGACGTTTTATACTTTCGAGAGAGCCCATACAAAGTCTCTCCCTTGCGAATTGTATGCACACTGCCCAGACCGGCGGAACCTGAGCACAGAAGCATCAGGGCCGCCACCACCGTGAACCGAAAGTGGTGAGGAAGGGGCATGAAAAACAGCAGACCCCAAATCTATCAAGTCCTTTTAAATAAGTCAAATAGTAAACAAATACTAAGTAAAAAGCAGGCCTCGGCTACTAGTCCGGACGGCCGTCTCGCTCCTTATCTGCCTCAAGCTCCTTATCTGCCTCAAGCTCCTCGTCTGCCTCAAGCTCCTCGTCTGCCTCAAGCTCCTCGTCTGCCTCAAGCTCCTCGTCGGTCTCGTAAACCTCTGCTGATTCCAGACCCTCCTCTACTGCCTGTCGCCTCTTCGCCGAAAGCACCGGCCGGATAAGGCCGTAAATGAGATACGCGGAGAACCATACTGCCGGCAAGACCTGAAAAAATACTATGGTGGCTCCCACCAAGATTGTTCCAATCGCAAGAATCGGGACACTTCCCCGCGTGCTCCAACCTGCTTTCTTGAAACTCGGGTAGCGGATATTACTGATCATCAAAAATGACAGGCCTAACATCGCTCCAGCCATCACCCAGTTCCACGCACCAAGCTCACGATCATTGTCGTGAAGGAAAATGATGAGGAATGTGAGGGATGCGATAAATCCGGCCGCCATCGGGATTGGAATACCCCGGAACGTCTTAAGGTCTTCCTCCAAACCAAGGATCGCCAGACAGTTGAAGCGTGCGAGACGAATCGCCCCGCACAGCAGGTAGATGAAGGCAATCGCCCAACCGACGCTCGACTCCGCTGTCTGAAGTCCTTCCGGCAGCTCCAGATTCAGAAGAACAGCCTTCGAGCAGAGCAACGCTGGAGCCATCCCGAAGGAAACAAGATCTGCCAGAGAATCGAATTCACGTCCGAAGTCTGACTCCTGCCCCCCAAGCCGCGCGAGCCTGCCATCCAGCAGATCGAAGAGGCAAGCCCCGAAGATTAACAAAAGAGAAGTCTCATAATAGTGCTTGGCGTCCTCAAATTCGGGCATCTGCATGCCTTTAAAAATCGTTAGGACCGCAAAAAACCCACAGCACAGGTTTCCCGCCGTCATCAAGTTGGGCAGAAGGTAAATTCTGGGCTCCCGTTCATTTTCCATGGCGCGGCCAGTATACGAACATTTCTTTTAAGACAAACACTGGAAATCATCTCGGACTTCGCCATGCTTACGCGATGGCAGGTAATATAGATATCAGCGCTTCCCAGCGTATGGAGGATCTCCTTTCCCTGCTCCCGGGAGCACGCCGAACGCTGTTCGCCGCTTATCACGTGGGCGGCTGTCAATCCTGCTCCTACGGAGATAACGAGACTCTGGCTGAAGTTTGCGCCCGCAATGAAATCCCGGTAGAGGAAGCCATCACAGTCCTTCTTGAAAGCCACGAGCGTGATCAGGCTCTCCTCATTATGCCCGTGAACCTTCAGGAGCGTCTTAACGATAATGAGCCCCTTCTGCTACTCGACATCCGAAGCAGGGAGGAGCACGACTCTGTTCGCCTGCCCGGCTCAAAATTTCTGACTCAGGAACTGCAGAACAGCCTCTTCGCACAACCCCCCGAGGAAACGATCATCCTTTATGATCACCGGGGGCGTGACGTTCTCGACCGTTGTGCGTGGTTCCATGGCCACGGACTGAAAAATACTCTCGCTTTGGCCGGGGGAATCGACGGTTGGGCCCGGGAAGTNGACCCTTCCGTTCAACGCTATCGACTCGAACTGGACTAGACCCTGTTTTCCCACTTGGATCCTCCCGNGGATTCACGACAATCGCGTTATGAACCGCCGCTCTTTCCTTACCACCACCGGTACTACGGCAGCCACTCTCAGCACCCTCGCCGCCGTGGAACCGCCTCGAGGAGACGCCCTGAAGAAAGAAGGAGCGCACCCTCCGCATCAGGGACCGAATCGGATCGGTGTGTCTTCCTATTCCTTCTGGGGCTTTCGCCGTCAGGAATTACGCTCAATCCATTCCAATCTTGAGCACGCCGCGAAAATGGGCTTCGACGGCCTCGAAATTCTGCAGCGGCAGTTGGAGTCCTACGACAATGCCACTCTCCAGAAAATCAAACGTCATGCGTTCGTTCTGGGCTTGGATCTGATGGGTTATTCCACCCATCAGGGCTTCCTTTCTCCTGACAAGGAAAGACGCCAGAAGAATATTGACCATACCGTCGACTGCCTCGAGCAGGCTTACCAGCTGGGTATCCCAACCATGCGGGTCAATTCGGGCACCTGGGGGACTTCAAAGAATTTCGATGACCTCATGGCAAAGCGAGGTATCGAGGATCCTCTCCCGGGCTATACCGAGAAAAATGCCTACGAATGGGTAATCGAAGCCTATGAGGCCCTTGTTCCGGAGGCTGCCAAACGTGGAGTGGTCATGGGCTTGGAAAACCATTGGGGTCTCGGCGTCACCCCAGAGGGAATCAACAGGGTTGTCGATGCCGTTGATTCAGAGTGGCTTCAGGTTACCTTGGATACAGGGAATTTTCTTGAGGATCCATACGACAGGCTATCGCAACTGGCCCACCGCACNGTGCTGATGCAGTGCAAGACTTACTTTGGTGGCGGACGCTGGTATACTCTCGATCTCGATTATGCCCGCATTGCAGAAATCATGAAGAGCGCAGGCTTCAAGGGCTACGTCTCGCTCGAATTTGAAGGTAAGGAGGACCCACTCACGGCTATTCCGAAATCTCTCAAGGTCCTGCGCTCTCATTTTGGTTAGAAGGCCGCGCTGTCTGAGAGGTTCGGAGGCAAGCACACACTTCGCTTCTTCTCATCCAGAGAACTCCTGCCACTATCCAGCCCATGAGAATATTCCCTGCCCTGACTCTCGCTCTCC
Source organism: Roseibacillus sp. (assembly GCA_002709915.1). GTDB lineage: Bacteria > Verrucomicrobiota > Verrucomicrobiia > Verrucomicrobiales > Akkermansiaceae > Roseibacillus_B. Next base: position 20,279 of record PARF01000067.1, read on the forward strand.
TTGCCCCGATGACTGCCTCCGCAGAGCCGGCGTGGAAAGACCTTTTCAACGGAATAAACCTCGACGGTTGGCATTCAGTTCCCGGAGGAAAATGGGAGGTCGTGGACGAAACGATTCTCGGGACATCCCCACGTAGCGAACCTCGCCATGGGCTTCTNGTGACCAACCGGCGCTTCAGGAATTTCAGGGTTCGGGCCAAATTCAAGGTAACCAGCGGAGACAGCGGTTTTTACTTCCGGGTCGAAAAGACCAACACCCGTGTCAGTGTCCGGGGCTTTCAGGCAGAAGTCGACAACTCCAAGGAAGTGGGAGGACTATACGAAACCTCTATGNGGGCNTGGGTTCGAAAACCTGATCCAAAAGTGATCTCCANATTAGTCAAACCTGGCAANTGGACCGATCTTCTCGTCTCCGCAATCGGGAATAACATCACCGTCTACCTCAACGGAACNAAGGTGACCGAGCTCCTTGATGATGCCAAATGTCTCAAGGAAGGCCATATCGCGCTACAGCTTCATGGCGGGCAGGACATGCGGGTCCAGTTCAAGGACCTCGCAATTCAGGAACTCCCATAAAAACTTACCGAAGGCCCGAGAGAGAAAACAGAATCAGGATGATGACCATAAATAACGCGGTTACCCACCAGTACCATCGTATCCTGATAACACCCCTGCCCCTGTTCCCGAACTCGCGAGCTATGAAGTCCTCATAATCGAAGGATTCATCTGGGAGATCTAATCCATCAGCTTCCTCACTCTGCTCCCAGCTCCTGCGCTTCACCGTCTTTGGCCGAACCCTTCCTAACTTCCCTGCAGGGCGAGCTGGAGTTCCTGAAGAGATATNCCCCTTGGCGCAGAGTGTGCAGGGGGACCCGACCACAACAACAACTCCGCAAGTAGGGCAGATGTAACTTTGCTCGCACATGCCCCACCTGCCATATGCCGAGGACCCCGGGAGTCTCCGGGGTCCAGCAGCAATCAAACCCTAATAGCGATAGTGGCTTGGCTTGTAGGGCCCTTCCACCGGCACGTCGATGTAATCAGCCTGCTCCTGAGTAAGACTCGTCAACTTGCACCCTATCTTTTCAAGATGAAGCCGGGCCACTTCCTCATCAAGCCGCTTGGGAAGCACCTCAACTCCGGGTTCACGGGAGCCGCGGGTCTTCCAAAGGTCTATCTGGGCNAGGCACTGATTCGTAAAGCTGTTCGACATCACGAAGCTCGGATGCCCAGTCGCGCACCCAAGATTCACGAGCCTGCCTTCGGCGAGCATGTACAGAGCGTTACCTCCCGGAAAGGTATACTTGTCCACCTGGGGNTTGATGTTGGATCTCTCAACCCCGGGCATTTCATTCAGTTTGTCGACCTCGATCTCATTGTCAAAATGACCAATGTTACAGACGATGGCCTGNTCCTTCATTTTNTCCATGTGCTCCGTGCGGATAATCCGGAAATTTCCNGTCGTGGTTACATAGATATCTGCCCANCCNAGAGTGTCCTCGATAGTTAGGACGCGGAATCCTTCCATAGCGGCCTGCAAGGCACAGATTGGGTCAATCTCTGTCACCACGACCTGTGCACCCTGAGCTTGCAGTGCCTGAGCGCAGCCTTTGCCTACATCTCCGTAGCCACAAACCACCGNAACCTTGCCGGAGATCATGACGTCTGTCGCCCTCTTGATCCCATCAATCAGAGACTCCCTGCATCCGTAGAGGTTATCGAACTTCGATTTAGTCACGGAGTCATTCACATTAATCGCCGGAAACAGAAGTTTCCCATCCCGGTGCATCTGATAGAGGCGGTGGACTCCCGTAGTGGTCTCCTCTGAGACGCCGACAAGATCTTTTACCCACTCATGAAAGACCCCGGGGCGCTCCAGNTTGATCTTCTTCAGGAGATCCTTGATGACCTGCTCCTCCTCATTACTTGAGGGAGTGTCCACCCAGTCACTTCCATTCTCCATCTCATAGCCCTTNTGAATAAGGAGAGTGGCGTCACCGCCATCGTCTACAATCAGCTGTGGTCCTTTCCCATCTGGATATTGAAGAGCCTGCCAGGTACACCACCAATATTCTTCCAGTGACTCGCCCTTCCAGGCAAAAACTGGAGTTCCTTTAACGGCCATCGCAGCAGCAGCGTGATCCTGAGTAGAGAAAATATTGCAGGAGCACCAACGCACATTGGCGCCGAGCTTCTGCAGGGCCTCAATCAGAACCGCCGTCTGAATCGTCATGTGTAGTGACCCCATCACCCGCACTCCTTCCAGCGGACGCTCGGCACCGTACTTCTCACTGACTGCCATCAGGCCTGGCATTTCATACTCAGCTATTTCAATTTCTTTCCGACCAAACTCGGCCAGGCCAAGATCGGCGACCTTGTGGGGGAGAACCTTTGGCTCTTCTGCAATTACACTCATTAGTTTATATAGTTAGTTTGAAAGAATAATCATCGAGCGGAGACCGCTCTCTGGAGATCTGAAACCCGGTTGGTTTCTTCCCATGGCAACCCTGCATTTTCCCGTCCGAAATGCCCATAATTGGTAGTATTCTGGTAAAATGGCCTCAGGAGATCCAGCTGCTCAATGATGTCTGCGGGCTTGAATGAAAAGACCTCCTCGACCGCCTTCTCAATATGCTGCTCTTCCACCTCGTTGGAACCAAAAGAGTTCACGTTGAGGCTGACAGGGTGGGGATGCCCAATGGCATACGCGAGCTGGATCTCACATTCTCTGGCTAACCCGGCAGCCACGATATTCTTCGCCACCCATCGACACATGTAGGCTGCAGATCGGTCCACCTTTGAGGGATCCTTTCCTGAAAACGCCCCTCCACCATGGCGGCCCATCCCCCCGTAGGTATCCACGATGATCTTCCGTCCGGTCAAACCCGCGTCTCCCTCGGGCCCCCCGACCTCAAAGCGGCCAGTCGGGTTAATGAGCATTTCAGTGTCTTCGGTGAGAAGATCCGCCGGCAGAATTTTCTCAATCAAATCTGCCTGCAGGAGTTGCCGAATCTCCTCGGTTGTGATTTCGCGGGCGTGCATCGTTGAAACTACCACCGCTGTAATCCGGTTTGGCCGGTTGTCAATATACTCAATGCTCACCTGTGTCTTGGAGTCCGGACGCAACCATGTATGAACCCGGTCCTTACGTAGCCGCGTCATTTCCTGACCGAGCTTGTGAGCGTAGAGCACCGGGGCAGGCATCAGCTCCGGGGTATCGTTGGTGGCGTAGCCAAACATGATTCCCTGGTCACCCGCTCCCTGCTCCTCTGTTTCCNTTCCCTCAGCCGCTGCCGCATCGACACCTTGCTTGATGTCGGGCGATTGCTGACCAAGCATGTTCATGAGAAACGCTCCCTTTTCGAATTTGCAGGTGTAGGAATAATCCGTCCCCTCCGCGTAGTCNGCGTCGTAGCCAATTCGCTGTAGGGTTTCACCAACCACTTTCCCGTAGTCGAAATTCGCATTGGTGGTGATCTCACCCGCGAGTCCAACCACGTTATCCTTCACGAAAGTCTCGCAGGCAACCCTGCTGCCGGGATCCTGCGCCAGACAAGCGTCAAGCACGGCGTCCGAGACGGTATCACACACTTTGTCGGGGTGCCCTTCGGTCACTGACTCGGACGAAAAAATGAATGGACGAGACATGAGGTTTTAATTTTTCGGCTGGAATGTATCTACAAATCTTGATTTGTTGATGTGAGTTACTCGCGGAAACCCATGCCGTCAATTCTCAATTCGCTAAAATTACTGGCTGATCCCACTCGACTCCGTCTGGTTCTCCTCCTCGCAGAGGAATCGCTCAGCGTCGCAGAGTTGCAGGAAATTCTGGGAATGGGCCAATCCCGAATCTCAACCCAGTTAGCCCAACTGAAAAAGGCCTCCCTCGTTTCGGTTCAACGCTCAGGAAAAAATAATTTCTACTCGGCCAAACCTGAAAAAGAGCTCCTCGGGATTGCCAGAAAAGCCGGGGCCGAACTCCAGGAACGCAATAAGGATCTCGCGTCCCTGCACCATGTCCTCAACAAGCGAAAAGACCGCACACGGGCCTATTTCGATGAGCTTGCTGGTAAGTTTGGCCGAGAATATGTCCCGGGTAGATCCTGGAAAGCACTCGCAGAAGGCTTGCTCAAGATCCTTGATTTCAAGGTCGTGGCAGATCTAGGAGCGGGTGAAGGAACCCTCGCGCAACTCCTTGCGCAGAAAGCGGAACGAGTTATCGCCATCGACCACTCGGAGAAAATGGTATCTTTCGGGACAGAAAAGGCAGCCGAGAACGGCCTGAAAAATCTGGAATACAGACTTGGAGACATAGAGTCTCCTCCGATCGAAGACAGTTCTATTGATCTCGCCTTCCTCAGTCAGGCCCTTCACCACGCATCAAATCCATCACGTGCTCTCGAAGAGGTCCATCGGATCCTCAACCCCGACGGAAAAGTCGTGATTCTCGATCTCCTCCAGCATTCGTTCGAAAAGGCTCGCGAACTTTACGCCGATACCCATCTCGGGTTTGCGGAAGTTGAAATTGCCGGCTTGCTTGAAGACGCAGGGTTCAGGGAAATTGATACTGCGATTGCCGACCGGGAGGAAGCACCACCCGGATTTCAGACCCTTCTCGCAGTAGCACGCAAGTAATCGCACACACGATTTAAGAGTGACGGCTCTTTCCATGGCTGACAGCGTGGCAACAGCCAGATCACCAATGAAGTTTACCTGCCCATCGCTACGAGTCTCCTGTCTGATTGTCTGGTTCGTATTCCCTGCTCTTCCCTCTCTCGCCAACGATTGGCCTCACTGGCGAGGCGCGAAGCGTAACGGCATTTCCGCCGAGCGCCTTCCTGACAAAGCCCTTCGGAATATCGGCGGAACCGTGGCATGGAAAGCGGAGATAGGAACCGGTTTCGCTTCCTGCTCGGTTGTCGGAAGTCATCTCTTCACAACAGGGCACGAGGACGGCCACGATACGATTTTCTGTATACGGACCGCGGACGGGTCAACGGTCTGGAAGCACTCCTTCCCCGCAGACTTGGGGGACAAATTTTATGAAGGTGGACCCGGTGCCACCCCCACCATCGAAGGGGAACGGGTCTATCTGCTTTCCAAATGGGGTGACCTCTTCTGCTTTCAAGCCTCGGACGGCAAGGTGATCTGGAAAAAGCAACTCCGGGATGAGGCCGAGGTCCGGGTTCCGACTTGGGGCTTCAATGGATCTCCAACTCTGGTAGGAAATACTATCTATCTCAACGTCGGCAGCGCCGGCATGGCTCTTCGAAAAACTGACGGCAAGATCCTCTGGAAATCCGACCGCAGTGACCCGGGATATTCCACTCCGCTACCAGTCNATCTCGCTTCAGGTCCCGCCTTACTTCTCTCAAATGGGAAAGCTTACCTCGCAGTCGAACGTGAGACCGGCAAAAAAATCTGGAGCCACCGGTGGATCACCCGCTACGGCGTCAACGCAGCGGATCCCATAGTGAGAGGGGATCAGATATTCATTTCGTCCGGCTACAACAAGGGTTGCGCCCTACTCGAGATCCGTGACGGAAAAGCTGAAACGCTCTGGAAGAACAAAAACCTGCGCAGTCAGTTCAACGGGTCCGTCCTGATCGACAACTTCCTCTACGGTATCGACGGAGACTCNAATGAAGACGCCGCCCTGAAGTGCGTCGACTGGAGGACCGGTGAAGTTTGCTGGAGTTTCGATCAGTGTGGCTTTGGATCGCTGCTCGCTATCAGAGATCAACTTCTCGTGCTCGATCATAAGGGGTTCCTCTGGGTTGCTCCAGCTTCACCAGAGGATTTCAATCCGACCTCGAAGGGAAAGATCCTTGATGGGAAATGCTGGACTGTTCCAGTCTTCGCCTACGGGAAACTCTATGCCAGAAACTCGGAAGGAACTCTGGTTTGCGTGAGCTGGTAAATTGTATTGAATGAACCTCTGACATAACCGAAGTCCCAATCCATCCATGAATCGCAGAGCCTTCGTCAATACTACCGCCGCCGCTGGTATGGTTACTCAAGTTCCCCTGCTTGCTAAAACGGAGAAGTCCGGGAAAAAGTACCGCACCGCTCTTATTGGATCCGGATGGTGGGGAATGAACATCCTCAGAGAAGCCATGGCCTCCGGAACCGTTCAGGTCGTGGCCCTCAATGACGTATCCGACGATGCGCTGGAAGTGGCTGCGGAGGAGGTCCACGACCTCTCCGGGTCACAACCAAAAACCTACAAGGATTATCGCGAACTCCTCGAGAAGGAAAAACCAGAGATCGTTATCATTTCTACTCCTGATCACTGGCATGCATTGCAAACAATCGCAGCCGTGCAGGCGGGCGCCCATGTCTTCGTGGAGAAGCCTACTGGTCATACCGTCGGGGAAAGCCGAGCCATGGTCAACGCGGCAACCCAATCCGGAAAAACCGTGCAGGTCGGCCTCCACCGACGGATCGGGCCTCACCACGTTTCCGGAATGGACTTTCTCCGAAGTGGAAAAGTGGGAAAGGTCGGCATGGTGCGAATGTTTGTCGCAGGGCGAGGAGGCAAGGAACAACCCCGGGCCAACGAGGAACCCCCGAAGGGAATGGATTGGGACATGTACTGTGGCCCAGCACCACTTCGCCCCTTCAACAGCCGAATCCACCCAGGTGGGTTCCGCCATTTCCTCGACTTCGCCAACGGTATCCTCGGAGACTGGGGGGTGCATTGGCTCGACCAGGTCCTCTGGTGGACGGAGGAAAAGTATCCAAAAAGAGTCTACTCTACGGGCGGTCGACCCGTCCGGGGAACNCCCGTCCTGAATGACTCTGAACAGACTACTGATGCTCCGGATACTCAGGTTGCCGTTTATGAGTTCGAATCCTTCACTGCCACCTGGGAACATCGACGCTACGCGGAAAACCCCTCGGAAAGACATAAGATCGGGTGCTATTTCTACGGAGAGAACGGAGTCTTCCACATGGGTTGGCGGGATGGGTGGACCTATTATCCTGCGAACACCCGGGACAAGATCATTCATCAGGATTCACAACTCCAGGAACCAGACGGACACAACCTCAAGCTGCTCTGGCAGAATTTCATCGATGGGATTGAAGGCGGAAGAGAGACCGTCTGCGGGATCGAATCCTCCCACCGTTCCTCTGTCCTGCCGATGCTTGGCATGATGTCGCTGAAACTTGGGCGTAGTATCCAGTGGGACGGCGCAGCGGAGAAGGTCCTCAACGACCCTGCGGCCAACAAGCTCCTCAAGCGGGACTACCGCGGGCCCTGGGTCTATCCCGAGGCCTGACCCCAAGCCTAAATTTGATTATGGCACTCACCCCTGAGGACGTCTTTGCCGAAATTGGCGGACAACCCAACAGCTGCACCCTCAGGGAATACTGTGCCTTTGCGGAGCACGTGCAGAAAATCGCATCCTGTCGCCTCCTCGTATTTGGGGTAGGTCGGGACTCGACTGCCTGGCGGAGACTGAACCACGGAAATCCAACACTCTTCCTCGAGAACAATGGGGAGTGGATTGATCGGATCGGGCAAGAGATCGGGAATGAGCACATTCTTGCCGTCACCTACCANCAGCCTTTCGAGCACTGGGAAAGAACCGATTTCGCGGCTGATCAGGTAACCCTTCCTGCCTTGGAGAGCTCTCCCTTCAACGGCGAATGGGACTGCGTTTTCGTAGATGCTCCGTGGGGCCCAACCTTTGGACGCCACCAGAGCACCTACGCCGCTACCAAATCCGTCAAGCCAGGCGGATTTGTCGGTCTTCACGACTGCGAACGCGAGCGGGAGCAGATCGTTTGTAAGATCCTGCTCGAAGAAAATGGTTTCGAACTGGTTACAGAAGTGGAGCGACTCCGCATCTACCAATCTCCGAGCTAGTCACTTGGGATGCCCCCTGGCAGGGCATCCCCAACGATAGTCGCCGTTAAGGTCATTCAATGAATCGGCATCAAGATCTCAACGCGATTTCAGGAGAGCCACGACTTCGTCCAGGCCTTTAAATTCAGCAAGCCCTATCGCACTCCTCTTCACATTATTGTGCGTGAATTGCTGGTTCGAATCAGCCCCATGCTGGAGAAGGATTTTCACAGAAGCAATATCAAGCTGGTTCCGAATGTTTTGCCCCTTTTCCATCCTCGAAATGGCGTAATGTAGGGGAGTCCTGCCATTGGCAGATTTCAAGTCCACTCCAACCTTGAGTTCACTCAAGAGGAACTTGAGCATCTCGGGCTGCCTCCAGATAACCGCCTCATGCACAACTGAGGACCCATTTGCGTTTACCATCATCTTAGCACCGTTAGCTAGGAGTAACCTCGCCGCTTCAACATGTGAACTTCCTGCAACTACACTCAGCGGGTTTTTCATGTGACGCGCCTGCTTATTTACATCAGCACCATTCTCCAGTAGCAGTTTGGTCATTTCAAGATGCCCTCCTGCAGCCGCATAGCTGAGCGCTGTGTAGGAATTTTGCGAAGTGGCATTTGGATCAACTCCAGCTTTCAAAAGAGACTCAACCTTCTTGAGGTTCCCCGCACGTGCGGCAATGAGCAGAGCCTCTTCAGGATGTTCGACCTTTCGATAGAGCCCTGAGTAGGAATTTGCATTTCCGCTACCCCATCCCTGCGTTCCTGAAGTGGCTGCAATACGCAGCGACTCTTCCATTAAAATAAACTCTCCTTCAAGAGGCGTTGCACGAAATATCGGACCCTGAAGGTTTGCCCCCACAGCTGGCACCTGCTCGTCCTTGTCCAAAGGGATTCCAGCGAAGTCAGCCGCCTCTTCCGCAGGTGGATTATTGGTTATCACTTCGTTGTCGATGAAGAGCCGAACTCCTTTGCCCTTTTCCGCAATAGCTACCAAATGGTGCATTTTTCCGTCGAGGACGGGAGCGGTATTCCGAACTCTGCGCACACCGACGAACTGCATGTTTTCTGTCAAAGACTCTCGATGAATTCGCCAATCGCCCCAACCTCCGTCTCCCAACGCGATCAGCGTCTGCCAACGCTTGTCGAAACCGTCAGGACTGAACCAGACTGAAACCGTTATACTCCCGCCTTCCGGGGTGTAATCTGCAGATTTCCCACCAAGTAGAACATATTGATCCTCGCCATTCAGGTCCAGCGCCTGCCCGAGCTGGCCCTTGACAAACGGTGGAGAATTCTTGGCTGTGCCATGTCTCCCGTTCCCACTGGCGTCCTCAAAGTCTCCATCAAAAGGCCAGTGCCCAACCAGGCCATCGGCCAGCTCGCCTGTCGCTTTTGCGGTGCCTTTCCCCTTATTCCAAAGAGTTCCTACCTCACTATCACTAAGTGCCCTCGCCCAGATCTGAAGGTTGTCGACCTTCCCATCCCATGCTCGATTGTTAAAGAACCAGTCCGTGTTCGCAGTTTCATGTTTCTCTTTGCGGTTGGTCTCCACAAACTTTACGGCTTTCCCAATCAAGAGCTGGGGGTCGAGTGTGAAATCGCTGCTATCCAAGGTTGCGTTGATTCCCTCGATCGCGATGACATTCCGGCCTTCCTTGAATACCCCACCAAAATCAGCCAGAGAAAAGGATTCGAGACCACCCGCCTCATGATTACCCACCGTAACTTCTCCACTCTCCTCATTAACTGAGACGTTACTTGAACTGAAAAGACGCCGCCCGTTGGCATGAAGAACAAATCCATCGTCGTAGTTAATGCGAAGACTCAATCCTTTCATGTCAGCCCCCTTCGGAATTTCAAACTCCCGGCGAATGAACACGGAAAGGTATTTGTCCTGCATGTCATCCAGGACTGTGGCATCGTCATCATCTGCATAACCAAACCCGGAAGGACCTTTTTTCCATCCCTCCTTAGCCGCGTCAAAAGACAGCGTTGTCCACAGAGTATCTTCCGGCTTCTTCCCGCCCGCAAGATAGTGCCACTCCGCGCCTTTTTCGATGATGGTCTTCCTCTCACCAGAGCCCACAACCTTGACCTTCAAATCAGACGTTCTCTGGTAAAGAAGATTACCATTCCAGTCATAGAAATTTTGGGTCGCCTTATCCCTCGTGATTTTCTTGATATCGAACTGATCCCCTCGATAGGCAATCCACTCGCCTTGAATCTGAGTTTCAATTCCTGGAAGGTCCTGTGACACCGCGTACGGGGCCAAGGCCCCGGCGGCCAATAAAAATAAGAAAGAAGCTTTTCTGTTCGGTGCTGTTTTCATGAGAGCCTGTAACTTATGCTCTTAATTGCTGACGTCCAGATCCTTACAGAGAAAATTTTGTGCTATCAGGACGCGATCCTTTGGCTTCCTCCCCGATAAAACCACAGAGAGGATTGTGGTAGCCCGCTCGCCCCCGCCGGGTCCTCCTTGAGAAGAGGGGCTTCGAACTGGTCGAGGAAGTCGAACGGCTTCGAATCTACCGGGCTCAACAAGTAAGTCAGGGCAGGACCTCGTCCTAAGTTTCCGGTAGTGCTATGCTCAGGCGTGGACTTTCGGATCCAGCGAACTGTTGTCTGATCAGTTTTCCTTCTCCGCCATGTGCCGCTTCAGTATCGCGAGTGACTTTTCGAGTCCCTTCTCAGCGGCACTCTCAAGCGCATTCAGCTCCTGGTCACCTTGGGTAAAGCGGAGCATGGGATTTCCCCCATTTTCCAAAAATACCCTAATGAGTTCGAGATAAACCTGATTGTGCAAATCCTCNCCGGGAATCTGACGCCAAATTGCCCAGTGGAGTCCGGTGGATCCGTTTGGAGCCTTGAGATTGGGATCGACCTTTAGTTCATTCAAAACAAAATCTAACATCTTTGGCTGCCTCCAGAACACGGCCTCGTGTGTCAACCCGAAGTTATTATTCATGAGGGTGACCTTTGCCCCTTTTGAGACAAGAAGCTTAGCGGCATCCAGATGCGGAGTTCCGACAACCACACAAAGAGGGGTCTTTTTGAAGCGTGACGGTTTGTTGACGTCAGCACCCTTCTCTATCAAAAAATTCATCATTTCCAGATGACCGCCAGCGGCAGCATACGCCAGGGCAGTATAGGAATTAACGGATGTGACGTCTGGATCGACCCCGCTGTCGATAAGCGACTTCACTTTTTTCAGATCGCCTGCCCGAGCAGCAATTAGAAGCGCTTCTTCCGGATGATTCGTCTGCCGGTAGATACCAGAATAAGTATTCCCCGCATGCTGGTTTCGAGCATCAGTAGACACACGCAGAGAATCCTTGTTGGGGACAAACTCCCCAACAAGCGGTTGGGCCAAACCGATTCTACGCTGCAAATTCGCTCCGACGACAGGCAGCTGCTTGTCGGGGTCTCCGGAAAGGCCAGCAAAGTTGGCTTGTTGGTCTGGAACTGGATTGTTTACTACGGGTTTGTTGTCGATATAAAGGGAAACCCCTCGGCCTTTCTCCGTTATGGCCACAAGATGATGCAACTTTCCATCGGCTACTCGGGCTTTGTTTTCAACTCCTCTTGCTCCGATAAAACCAAGGAATTCCTGCCGATCAGCCCGGTGGATCCGCCAGTCTGACCAGCCACTATCCCCCATCGATAGCAGGGTCTGCCAAGCCTTGTCGAACCCTTCTACAGTGAACCACAGAGAAATTGTGATGCTTCCACTTTCTGGGTAATAATCGGCGGAATTTCCGCCAAGGATTACATACTGGTCTTCGCCATTTAAATGCAAAGCCTTCCCGAGCTGTCCCTCGGCAAACTGGGGGTCTCCATGACCTTTCGCATGCCGACCGTTACCACTGGAGTCTCGAAAATCACCGTCGAAGGCCCAATGACCTGTAAGTCCTTGCGCCAGATCTCCCGGTAGTGCCGCAAGACCTTCGCTGCTGTTCCATAAGGCCTCCACCTCGGACTCCGCGAGGGCACGCCCCCAGATCTGGACATTGTCGATCTTTCCATTCCAGGTCCGATCCTTGAAATAATGGTCCGTAAGAAAGGTCTCGTGGATCTCTTGGCGGTTACTTTCAACAAATCGGCCTGATCCCCCAATCACGATCTGTGGTTCGAGCGTAAAATCACTGCTATCCAGCGTGGCGTTAATCCCCTCGATTGCGATAACATTTCTACCCTCCTTGAAGACTCCGGCAAACTCGGCGAGCGAGAATGATTCAGCTCCAAGGGCCTCATGATTTCCTACCGTGATTTCTCCACTCTGCTTATCAACAGATACATTATCAGAATTCAGGATACGCCTTCCGTTAGCGTGGAGAATAAATCCATCGTCATAGTTGATGAGAAGACTCAATCCTTTCATGTCAGCGCCCTTCGGGATTTCAAATTCCCGCCGGATAAAGACCGAGAGATATTTGTTCTCCATGTCCCCGAGGATTGTTGCGTCGTCGTCATCTGAATACCCAAACCCTGAAGGTCCTTTTTTCCACCCCTCCTTCTCCGCATCGAAGGCTAACGTCGTCCAGAGAGAGTTCTCAGGGTTCTTTCCCCCAGCAAGGTAATGCCACTCTGCCCCCTTCCCGACGACTGTCTTCCTTTCGCCCGAACCGAGAACCTCCATCTTCAAACTTGCAGTTCTTTCAAACAGAGGTTTTCCGTTCCACTCGTAGAAGTTCGTTGTAACCGAGTCCTCAGTAATACGCTTTATATCAAATCGATCTCCACGGTAGGAGATCCACTCACCTTGGACCTGGGCTTCAATACCTGGGAGGTCTTCCGCGGCCCCGGGATCGGACCCGAAAAACACGAATAATAACGGAGCTAGTAGTTTGGGTGATGGCTTCATCTGATCAGTGGACATGGAGAAATAAGTTACAAAGCAATAGGTTCTTAGACCAACCGATGACTCGTCCAGTCAAATCCATCCAGCACCCGTGATACGAAGGGGCGCTCTCGTTCAGCGGTTACTCAGACACCCTTAATTTTTATTCCTGCGAATGATTTCTGTAGAATCGATGAGGACCCCGGAAGCGGTGAGAGCCTCAAACTGGATTGCTCTTTTGCGCAGGATTACCTTGATCAGATGGTTTACGGATTCCGCGTGGGCGAGGAAGGGTCTGGTCCTCTTGACGTCTGGCGCGACCGTTCTCGTCCGTACTCCCCACGCCCCATCACCAAGATAGAGAACCCCGTTCGTGTCATCGCGTTCGCCTCCGGTCAGCCGGTGGGTCCGCTTATAAACATGGTGATCACTCTCAAAAACCACATCGATACCATATTCCTCAAACACCGGGCACCACTCCTTTCGTATTTCTACCGCGTCAGGCTTAGCTCCGGTTCCCCAAGCCGGGCGATGGTAACTGACGAACTTCGAGGTAACATTCCGTCTTTTATTAAGGGCTTCCTTCAACCACGGAGTCTGAGAAGCAACGTTCTCGGTATGACCGGAATCAAGCCCAATCACTGTAAGATAAGAACCGAAGTCTACTGCAAACCGACTACCCTGCTCCATCCCGAAGAAAAGGCTGTAGAAAAAGGGTGCATCCTCACGTCCGGGCGCGTTGGTAGGGCGGTAGGCGGCCCCTTTAACTTCGTGATTCCCAATTACGGGAATCATCGGGATGGAAAGTCCTGAAGGAGATACTGCGTATTGACCCCACGACTGCACCCAATCTAACCAGCGATCTGCCTTTGCGCCATCAGCAAGCGCAAGGTCGCCACCCAGGAGAGCAAAAAGGGGTTCCTCCGTTCCTGCTCTCTGATTCATGCTATTGAGCATTTCCCGGGTATGAAACATATCGCCACCCGTCACGAAAGTCATCCCCTCAACGGGGTCCTCTGGTGCAGTTTTAAAGAACCATGTTCCTAACTTCAGGTCCCCNCGCATGATCCGAAAGGCGTAACGAGTGTTTGGATTCAGTCCTTTCAGATCAGCCGAGTGAACCTGATGATCCGTGGAACCAAAGGGACGACTAAGAACAACACTTTGGGTCCAATCTACCCCTCCGCTCCTCTGAAAGAAGAAGGTAAACGTTGTTCGCTCAGCCTTGGAGTCGCTTTCGATCCAGTGCACCGCCATACTACGGCAGGGATCACCATACCATTGGCAGATTGGGCCGTGCGTCGACCCTTCTACCCGGCTGAAAAGAAAGATAAGGAAGAAGACGAGCACTGGTGTCATCTCCGAAAAAGCCTGTCCGATGCGCTGGTTCATGTCGGGAATCTTGGTAGATCAATCTTAGGAGACAACCAGAACGAAATCGAAGACTCGCCGTTTTTTCAACCTTTCCGGGTATTGACTGCCAAAGATTGTCACGGCGCCAAGTTCTGGAATAATCCGTTTCGAATATCCTGCGCCGGGAGGCTGGCAAACAGGATCTGTCCCCGAAAGTATTCATCAAATAGGCCCTATGCTCTATCATCGTCTGGATCCAGAGGGCGCGCTGCTTCGAATCAGCGTCCTCGGGTGTATGGGCGCGGCTCTTGGGTGCTCGTCCATGACTACCACGGACCAAACCATCTTACAGGACGACGCCGCATCTACCCCGCCCCAACTTGGAGACCGCCCTCCCTCTCCGAACAGGTCCCGAATGAATCCCATGGAAAACCTACACCCTCGAGGATTTGACCCTGGAGCCGACAAGCTCCTCTCCGCGAACCGATTTCCCGACCCTCAGCGCTCCCGGGTCGTTCTCCCTCCGGTCCTCAAGCAGATCACTTGGAAAGGGGTAGCGCTTACCTTTCTGCTCTTCGACGATCGGGAATACGATATAGCCGTGGCCGACAAGGATCAGGGCCCGGCGACCGAATGGCAAAGTGCCCAGTCCGCGGCCACCGACCACGGTGCCGTNGCGGCAATTAATGGCGGGTTCTTCGCGCCTGACGGCAAGCCCTTGGGCCTTGTTATTGAGGAGGGAAAGCGCATCGGGACGTGGAACTCCCAGTCCTCCTTGACATCCGGACTGCTGTCAGTGGAGAAATCCCCGCGCCTTCTCCGCCGCCAGCACTGGCGCTCCTTTTCTCCCACCCGGCATCTTCTTCAAGCGGGTCCGTTTCTCATCGAGAATAGCGCAGTCGTCCGTGACCTGGGCGACCGGGAGAGACGTCCCCGGTCCTTCCTCGTCTGGAACGGCCGGCACCNGTGGGCCTTCGGGGTTGCGGAAGAGGCAACGCTTGCCGGCCTCAGTGCTGTACTCGCCGCTCAACCTCTTTCAGAGATCACCATTACNACTGCATTAAACCTCGACGGCGGGCGCTCCAGTGACTTGTGGGCCTCTCCAAGGATACCAGGGGGTCCGGTCTCCACACGCAGGATCTGGAATACCCCAGTCAGGAACTACCTCATTCTTCTTCCGAGCCGCTGACAGTTACTAACCCGTCCGGACCGCCCCGAGGGGCTGGAAAGCTGGGCCCCCTGCGAACCTTGCTACGATTTTTTTGTCCAAATCGCAGCTTGGAGTGGTCAGCTGGCCAAATCTTCGCTAAAGCCCGCGCCTCATGCTGAAAGCCGGTATCGTAGGTCTCCCCAACGTTGGGAAGTCCACTCTGTTCAACGCGGTCACCCGCACGCGCAAAGCGCAGGCGGAAAACTATCCCTTCTGCACNATCGACCCGAACGTCGGAGTGGTNAGNGTGCCAGACGAGCGCCTTGGAGTCCTCGCGGAGATGAACCAGTCCCAGAGTGTCATTTCTACAGCAATTGAGTTCGTGGATATCGCGGGTCTTGTAGAGGGAGCCAGCGAAGGAGCNGGCCTCGGAAATCAGTTTCTCGCCAATATCCGGGAGGTTGACGCCATCGTCCAAGTGGTCCGCTGTTTTGAGGATGGCGACATCATTCATGAACTTGGCTCNGTGGATCCCCTCCGGGACATCGAAATTATCAACACCGAGCTCATCCTTGCTGACATTGCGGCCACCCATAAGCGCCGGTCCACACGGGAAAAGAAAGCCAAGGGAGGAGACAAGGACGCGATTCGCGAGCTCGCCTTGATGGAAAAACTCATCCCCCATCTCGAGGAGGGACGCCCGGCACTGACCCTAGAACTGTCCTCCGAGGAAGAGACTCTGCTTAAGGATTTCTGCCTGCTCTCCTCCAAGCGGACTATTTTTGCATGTAATGTCTCCGAGGATGAACTCTCGGGCGCCCTCGAAAACCCCGGACAGCATCCGATGGTATCGCGGGTTGCAGATTTTACCGCGAGCTCCCACGGAGCTGAAGCGGTAGTGATCTCCGCGCGGGTTGAGGAGGAACTGATCGCCCTCGAGCCCGACGAAGCTTCCGAGTTTCTTGCCGAAATGGGAGTTACTGACTCTGGTGCTGCCGGCTTGATCCGNGGAGTTTACAGCCTTCTCGGGTTGCGCACCTTCCTCACTGCTGGAGAAAAAGAGAGCCGCGCATGGACTGTTGTTGCAGGCGCCAAGGCTCCCGCTGCAGCTGGAGTTATTCATACGGATTTCGAGCGGGGATTTATCGCTGCGGAGGTATGCTCCTATGAGGATATGGTGGAGNCAGGGTCCAAGGCCGCGGCTCGAGATGTCGGCAAACTTCGGATAGAAGGAAAAGACTACGAAGTTCAGGATGGAGACGTAATTGAGTTCCGCTTTAACGTCTAGCGCTCAAGTTAATCTTAATTGCGCTTTATTCCGGGCGAAATACGCCTAGCTTGCNGCCATGAAGAAACTTCTGCTGCCAGTCGGCGGTGCCGTATTACTCTGCTCTGGTCCCTTCACCATGGGACAGAAAGACCCAGTCGCGACCAATGCGGACATCTACAAATCGGTCGTGCGGATCGAGTGTGCCACCCAATCCGCTGACTACCGGACGCCTTGGAACTCAGGGCGGTTCGGAGGGGGTACAGGCTCCGGCTTCATGATCGGCCCGAATCAGTTCATGACGAACGCTCACGTGGTGTCCAACGCCAACCGCGTTCTTATCACCCGGCGGGGATCAGCCCAGAAGCATCCGGCCCGGGTAATCCATATTGCCCATGACTGTGATCTGGCTCTGCTGGAAGTTGAAGATGAGGCGCCCTTTGAAGGCCTCAAGTATCTGGAATTTGGAGACGTTCCCGCGCTGGAAAGCCAAGTGCGAGCAATTGGTTACCCGGTCGGCGGAGACCGCATTTCGGTCACCAGAGGAGTCGTCTCCCGTATTGACTTTCGTCCCTACGCACACTCCATCGTCGACTCACATCTCGTCGTGCAGATCGATGCCGCGATCAACCCCGGTAATTCGGGCGGCCCGGTCCTTCAGGACGGCAAGGTAGTGGGAGTTGCCTTTCAGGGCCTGCGGCAGGCAGACAACACCGGCTACATGATACCCACCCCTGTGATCAAAAGGTTCCTGAAGGATATCGGGGATGGGAGCTACGACAAATATGTAGATTTGGGGATCACTGAGTTCCCTCTCTTCAACCCAGCCATGCGGAAGGCTCTGCAAGTACCTGAAAATGGTCTTGGAGTGATGGTAGCTTCCGTATTACCGACCGGACCCTGTGACGGCATCATGGAGCCTGGTGACGTTCTCCTCTCCATCGACGGTAAGCCTGTTGATAATGCAGGTAATATCGAGGTGGAGGGAGAAAAAGTGGTTCTCCATGAGGTTGTAGAACGAAAATTCGCTGGTGATGAGGTCACCTTGGAGTTTCTCCGGAAGGGCGAGAAAAAAGATGTTACGATCACGCTGAAGGCCTTTCCACATTCGCGCATCTACGCCGTCCGTTACGGCGAGCGACCCCGCTTTGTTTTCTTTGCAGGTCTTGTTTTTCAACCTCTGGATCGCAACCTCTACTCAACCTATGGATTTGATAGTCCCCGGGTCCGCAAGATATTCCAGAACTACGTTGCAGACGCCATTTTTAAGGATCGCGANGACGTCGTAGTTATTACGAGAGTAGAAAGCGACCGGCTAACGTCCTTTATTACCGGCTTCAAAGGAACGGTAGTCGATGAAATCAACGGGGAGAAAGTCAGGAGCCTGAATCATGCCTATGAGCTCCTCTATGCAGACGATCTGCCGGAGTTTATCACGATAAAGTGTAACGGACTGGCCCGGCCCATTGTCATTCCTGCTGCCGAGGTTGATTCGGCAAACAAGAGAATCATGAAACAGAATGGGATCTTCAGATCTCACTACCTTGGAGAAAAACAACCCGCATCCTGACCATGTCTCACAATCATTTACCGTTCCTCTGCCTCCTATCCATCATCGGGGCGATTGGACTGGCCCACCCAACCCATGCGGCCGTAGAATTTAAGGGTCTCCTTCGTATCAACACGACCATCCAGACCCATAGTGTTGCTCAACCCTGGGAGCTCAAACAACCCAGCCGCCGGCGTGGTCTGGGCGCTGTCCTCGAGGATGGCAATATTCTTACTACTGGTGAAATGGCGGCTAATGCCACCTACATCGAGTTCGAATCTGCTGACGGCGCTCATACCGTACCTGCAGAGGTCGTCGCCATTGATTATGAGGCTAACCTGGCACTGCTACGACCAGAGGAAGGAGCCAATAGCGATTGGATCAAGACCCTTGGAACCCTCTCGATCGGAGCATCNGCAAAACCCGGCGAAGAGGTCAATATCTGGCAACTGGAGGACAATGGTGATGCGATCAGAACAGTAGGATCCATCCGTTCTGTTGATCTCCTTTCCACCTTTGCGAGCGGGCACTTCTTCCTCTGCTATGAGGTCAAGGCATCCATGCAAAGCGCATCCAGCAGCTACACGTTACCNGTCACNCGCGACGGCAAACTCATTGGTATCCTCGCAAGCTACAATTCCAAGGATCAGATCTGTGATGTTGTCTCTCCAGACATCCTGAACCAATTCCTGAAGGATGTCAGCGATGGCACACACGAAGGGTTTCCCTCTCTCGGGATCGCCACACTACTCACTGAAGATCCCCATTTCAGGAAATGGCTTGGACTGCGCGAAGACCAGGGTGGACTTTATGTTAGCCGGGTTCTCCCTGAAAGCGGCGCCGCTGAAAGCGGCCTGCAGGAAGGGGATGTTCTTCTCACCCTTGACGGTCACGCCATTGATCGCCGAGGCTACTATCAGGATGCATCCTATGGCCGCCTTTCATGGAGCCATCTCGTCCGGGGATCCAAGCAGGTGGGTGAAAAGCTGGCGCTGGTGATTATGCGCGATGGAAAGGAAAAGAATCTCGAAGCCACCCTGAGGCGACCACCGGACAGCCTTATACCAAGCTACATGTACGATAAAGCCCCTCCCTACCTGATCAAGGGTGGGTTGGTGTTCCAGGAACTCACCCGCTCATATCTGGAAGCTTATGGAAAGGAATGGAGAACCCGGGCCCCTCTCGACTTGCTGGACGCACTCAACAACCCCGAGGATTATGAAGAGGGAAGGTCTCGTCTCGTATTCCTTAGCCGGGTTATTCGAACACCTGCTACTATTGGCTACGACCAGGTAAGTAATCGCATTGTCACCGAAGCGAACGGTCNGAAGATTACGGATATGAAATCTCTCGTATCCGCTTTGAAGACTGCGAAAGAGGGAGTCCACTCCATTCGGATTGATGATGTTCCCTACGTAATCTATCTCGACCCGGAGGCGAGTGACAGTGTTGATCGAGCCCTCCTCCAACGGGGATTACCGGCACTGGAGCGCCTCCCGTAAGATTGACCATTAGTGTTTTTCCAGACTACCTGCTTAGCTGCTCTTGGGATACAATCTTTATTCCCGCCCTGTGGAGAACTGACTGAGAAAACTCGACGTCCTCCACATGCAGGGCGACTAAAGTCAGCCCCTCTGGGTGAGGAAGTAGAGTGTAGGCAAAGTCCAGATTAGTCTCCGCCGCCCGGAGTTCTTGTAGACATTTCTGGAACTCCTCCACCGGGTGGCGCAGGGCGACTACAAGGAGATCCGCGGTTGTATGAGGAATGCCCTTCTCAAGGAAAACCTGCTGGGAACNATCTGGATCACTGGTAACAATCCTCGCCACCGTCGCATCGCGGGAATCCTGCACGCTAAACCCAAGGAGTTCGACCCCAGCTTGCTTCAACAGCTGAATNAGGGCCTCAAGTGAGCCCGCGCGATTCTGAAGGAACACCGCAAATTGCTGTACGGGTTCTCCCATTGGCGCAGTCGCATCAGAAGATTCACCCATGACCCTATGTTAGATCACAAATTTTGACGCTCCTCAACCGCTATTGCGACTACTCGTTCACGGTTCTTATCGAACACACTACACATCTCTCCTGCTCAATCTTCCAACCCACGTCCAGATCGTAGATCCTTAAAAAATATGTTCTGATCTCTTTTTCGTGAAAGGCGGGGCGGGCATCCAGAGACAGAGTTTCCACTACAACCTGCTGCTTCTCGGCAGGGAGAGCCTCGAAAGCCTCACGGACTTCATCAGCGATATGGACGGGCCACCTTTCCGGCGCCTCGGGAGCAATATTTGACCAAGCTTCCCCAATCATGTCCGCGTAGGGAAGGTAAGGCTTCACATCAAGCACTGGGGTCCCGTTGATCAAATCGATACCGGAAAGCAGGAGGGCCATCTCCCCTCGCTCATCTTTCTCAATTCCATGCAGCCTGCACACAGACATTCCAATCCGGTTTGGACGGTAGGGGGAGCGACTCGCGAAAACCCCAAGTTTCTCGTTCCCTCCAAGTCTGGGAGGGCGCACACTGAGCCGAACATCCTCCTCTCTCACCTTATCAAAAAGGAAGAGGATCCATACGTGAGAGCACTCTTCAACTCCTCGAAAAGCTTCTTCTCTCCGGAAGGCCGGATCGAGCAGGAGNTTTCCCCTTGCCGACGGGACTAACCCAGCCTGCCTCGGGACTCCAAACTTGTCCCTATACGGAGTATTAATTCTCCCAATCGGACGGATCTGGAAGCATTCCATGGTCTGGTATGAGGCAACCTGCGTTCCTGACTCAGTGACGACTAAGCCAAGCCTCAGCAGTACCTGACTCTAGTTGAGAACCTTAAGACGAATATCCTTAAAGTGGACAATCATTCCAGGGTCGTGCAGTTGAAGCTGGATCATACCACTGAGTAGTCTCTTGGCCTCAGGAAGGTGCTCAACGAACTTTGCCGAGGGCTTCCCGTTGAGGAAAAACTGAAAACTGTTCCCATTGGCGATAACATGCAGCTCATTCCAGCCTCCCTTCTTAATATCCCCAGCGGTAACCGCATTCTTCAGTGGACTAATTGTAGGCTTATCGTCCTTATCGATCACAAGGCTGTCGCCCCTGAAGCAACGATGCTCCCGCCGTCCCGGGGTGTGGAAATCCCACGCTCCCAGAACCTTGCCTCCGATGCCAACGTGTCCGATATCCGCATGGTATCCCTCAAACTTACGACGCCCTGTCTTATCAATTCGGGCCCGAATATTGACCCCACTGTTCCCGTTTCCTGGGAACCGGTAGAGGAACTTTAACTCAAAATCTGCAATATTCTTATCCTCGCTGTAGACCAAGTAGCCACGGCCTTTATCCCCTTCTCCAATGATGATGCCATCCTGGACACTCCATGCCTTTTGTTTCGCTTTAGGCATCTCCTCCCAACCATCAAGGCTCTTGCCATCAAAAATATGTCTGAAGCCTGATTCTTCGTCTTTCTTTTTCTCGTCGGCAAGGACGGCCCCAGGGAAGAAGCACAACATCAGGATGATAACGGTAGGAATTCTGTTTCGCATGGCGGCTATGTGATGACACACCGTCCCTACCACGTGTCAAGTGTATCAGCAACCGCTGCTGGATTCTGAACTGCCTCAGGTTCTCAAAGTGAGGCGGAAACCAAGATCCGGAGTTTCTCCAAGCCCATTACGACAAAAAAGAGTTCCTCAGCCTCCTTCTAACGGTTTGCTAATAGGCCAGCCTTCAGGAACAGCGCAAGCCAGCCTCCCAGCAAAGCGAGACCCCCGACGGGAGTAATCATCCCGAGCTTGGTGATATTGGTCAGTGATAGCGCGTAAAGCGAACCCGAGAAAATCANAATCCCGAGGGTAAAGCATATCCATGCCCCGCGCGGCGGAACGCGAAACAGGCCTACGATAAGAAGTCCTACCCCATGAATAAGGTGATAGAGAACGGCCGTATCCCAAGTCTCGACTCGCTTGTTTTCCTGCAGCAGCTCCTCGAGACCATGAGCTCCGAAAGCTCCAAGCGCGACACCGAANAAGATTGTAGCGGAACCGAGGCGAATTATAGCAACTTGATTCAACATAGCAGGGAACGAGGTAAAAGATTAGTGGTGCGTCAGCATGTGATGTTCCGGTAGCCAAAGCCTACAGGTCAGCGCACATAGCAGGCCACTACTTTAAGTAGTTGGACCTTTTCTCTCTGGCCAAAAAAACGCCCGGCTTCTTCTTTCGAAGAAGCCGGGCAAATAACTGGCAACGACCTACTCTCGCAGGGCCTTTCGCCCAACTACCATCGGCGCNGTAACGTTTCACTTCCGGGTTCGGAATGGGACCGGGTGGTTCCATTACGCTGTGGTCACCAGAGGCCGGGCGTCGTGTGGGGACAAACCCGACACACGGCCCCTGATTACCAACGTCAGGCCGCTCCCTGACATCCATGTGAAGAATTCAAACAAAAGTTCTGCGTCTCGATCTCTTTGACCTAGTCCGTCTTGGTCCTTGAAATTCCCGATCTCGAGAGAGAGGAATCAAGCCAATCGGATGATTAGTACTGGTGAGCTTAATACATTGCTGCACTTACACCGCCAGCCTATCAACGTGGTGGTCTACCACGATCCTCAGGGAGAATTTATCTTGGGAGGAGCTTGGCGCTTAGATGCTTTCAGCGCTTATCTATTCCGAGCTTAGCTGCCCGGCTATGCCGCTGACGCGACAACCGGAGCACCAGAGGCTCGTCAAACTCGGTCCTCTCGTACTAGAGTTTGAACCC